>NZ_RCOD01000105.1:0-86660 GCF_004307505.1 Pseudomonas sp. Sample_11 | reverse complement strand
CGCCGGGGGTCGCGGGTTCGAGTCCCGTCCGCTGCGCCATATTCGGTAACCTGGACCACTGAACGCCAGGTCGCCACGGAAAAACCCGCTGAAGCGGGTTTTTTTCTGTCTCAAGGTTGTACCCGCGGGATGTATCGTTTCACCGGTTTTCAGATTTTTTTGAAAAATATTCAATTAAATCAACACTTTACGAAAACCTGTGGCATAATGCGCCCCGTAACGAAGCGAAGGGTGATTAGCTCAGCTGGGAGAGCGTCTGCCTTACAAGCAGAATGTCGGCGGTTCGATCCCGTCATCACCCACCATTCGTTTCAAGCGTTTCGCGCAGCGGTAGTTCAGTCGGTTAGAATACCGGCCTGTCACGCCGGGGGTCGCGGGTTCGAGTCCCGTCCGCTGCGCCATATTCGGTATCTGGAACTGAACGCCAGACACCACAAAAAGCCCGCCTTGTGCGGGCTTTTTGCTGTCTGCGATTTATAAAATCGCCGCGCTACTGCGCCGCATTGCGGGCATGCCGATAATCGCTCACCGCCTCGTACACTGCCTTGCGCAAGCGATTGATCCCGCCAATCGGCCGATGCGCCTCGATGCCGAACCACGGGTTGAACGACAGGTTGTCGCATTGCAGATTCAGCGCCGGCGTGTCGAAGTCCTGCGCGGGCAGGGTGATCCGCGCCACGGTTTCAAACGGTGCATCCTGCTCACGCCACTCAATGCTCGTGTCCTCGATCGGCATGTATTTGTTCGCGTCCTGGCGCTGGATCTGCAAGGCGAAGCACGCCGGCACCCGATCCGTCGACAACTGCTGATTCAGTGCGCTGCGCAGGAAATTCGGCAAGTCGTGATTCTGTTTGGGCAGCGTATACGCCGGGCAACGCTCCGGATCCGGCACGACGCGGAATTTCGCATTGGCCTCACCGAACTTGTAGGGCGATACCGAGAAATATGTGGTCTCAGTCGGACTGTCCGGCGGCGCTGACAGAGTGGCCAAGGCGATAAACAGATGGCGGACCTGCCAAGTGCGCGGATCCCATGTCGGAAAAAACGCCATGACCTTCTTGCCGTCTGCCTGCGCCGCCACATTCTGACGGTACTCGGCGACATTGCTGACAAAGAAATTCGGATGGCTGAACATCACGAAATCCTGTTCATGCTGGTCCTGGCGATTGCCGAGCAGTTGCGTGCCAGGAACCTCGAACAGCTTGATTGCCATCCCGCGCGCGTCGCGAATGCTGTCGAATTGCGGATAGGCATTGCCGTTGGACAACCGGATCAGCGCCTGCCAGGTCTTGCCCGGCTCGCTGAACACACCCTGTCGCAGCGATTGCGCCAGTTCCGGTAACACCTGCACTTGCGCCTTCACGCAGCCATGCGCCTTGGCGTGGGCATCGCGCAGATAACGCGTGGGTTCGCGGTGCTGGTCGACGATGCGCACTGCGGTTTGAATGATGTCCTGGGTCATCGCCGCTTCGCCTGCTGGAATCTGTTCCTGCGCCGACACCGGCCCGCGATGCTGCCAGGCAAACCATGCGGTGGCGATGGCCCAGCCGAGCAGGGCGATGACCAGCAGGATCAGCAGCGTCTTGCCAAGCAAACGCCCCAACCACAGCCAGAAGCGAGCCAGTGGCGGCAGTTCTTTTTTGAATGTCGGCATGATCATGGCAACTGCGCCTCCAGTGGTCTGCCCAGTACTTTCAGGTATTCGAGCAGCGCCCAGCGCTCCTCGGGTTGCAGGAGTCGGCCGATCACCCCGTTGCCGCGAGCGCCGGCGCGGAATTCGTGGCCGCTATTGCGGTTGCCGCTGATGCGCGTGTCGAACAGAAAACCGTTGGTGAAAGGCTCGGTGCGATAGCCGAGGTGGCGCGGATCGTATTCGAGCGTGCCTTTATAGAAAGTAGTGGCGCGCTCATCCTGCGGTGACAGCAACTGATAGATGCTCGGCACCGAACCGTTGTGCAGAAACGGCGCAGTCGCCCACACGCCAGCCAGCGGTCGGGCCTTGTAAGCCACTTTCTCGCGCACGCCGATCGGCAGGCCGAAACCATCCATGCGCGGCTTTTCTTCCGGCGTGATCTGCGCGTCGCGATAGGCACGGTTTTCCACGAACGCGGTGACGTAAGCCAGGCCCTTGGCCACCGACAATTGGCTCAGATCAAGCGGCTCCTTGGGTTCGGGGTGCAGTTTGACGTCCATCTTTTTCAGCTCATTGACATCCCATTGCAGTGCGCTCAGGTCGAAACGGTGACTGGCAATGTTGTTGGCCGCATTCGGATCGGTGCCGATCACCTCCACGGGAATCATGTGCAAGTGCTGCACCCAGCGTTCGCCTTCCTGCGATTGGCGCGGGACATGGCAGCCGGCGCAGTTTTCCGCGAACAGCGCGCGGCCTCTGGCGGCCAGCGGCTTGTCGATCGCACCGAACAGATCTTCCGGCCAGGTTGGCGGCTTCAGCTGCTGCAAGGTTTCTTCGATGGCGTGCAGATCACGCACGCGCACGCTGGAGGGATAGCGCGCAGCGCCTTGCAGCGGCTGACCGTTGGCGTCGAAGAAATTCAGCGTGGCACCGACGCCGAGCGCCTCGCCGATGTTGCGCGCCATTGGCTGTTGAGCCGAGCCGTTCCACTGCACCCAGTCAAACGTCCACATGTCCCACAGCTGCGGGTAATCCACCGGGGCATCGGCCACGCGGTAGTTGGCAGGGGAAATCGCATCGCCAAACGTCGCGTTGGCAATCCGGCCAAACGCATCGGTGCGCCCCGGGCCTTCCTCGGTCGGGTACAGGCCGCGATGAGTGTCGTTCCAGGCCACTTTGACGAAGGTGTTCAGCGAGGTCTTGAACTCCTTGCGCAATTGTTCGCGGCGCGCTTCGTAATCATCTCCGAGCACCTGGCGGGCGAAGCGCTCAAACTTCCATGGGTTGTAGTAAGTCGAGGCGAGACTGGCGACCAGGGCCTGTCCGAAACTGCCACCGCGCAAAGTAGGAACGCTGGAAGGCAGCACGTGCTGTGCGGTGCCGCCATCGATACGCACGGCCTGGCCTTTGAAGCGCAACTCGCCGGTGTGGCAAGCGGCGCAGGTGATGTCCAGATAATGCTCCGAGACATTGCCGGGATTCTGGTGCCGGGCAAAACCGACGGGGAGGTTGCCGGGGTTGTTCGCGCTAGCTTTCTGCTGCGGGTCGACCAGGAAGCCGAAACGGGCGAGATATTCAGGGGAGGCGAAGCGCTGCTCGGAGAAGGGCAATTCCAATGCCTGGAACCACTCGTAACGCAGGCCTTTGACTTGCGTACCTTGGGGCGTGAAGTAGTAGGTCTGCCGTTGCTCTTCGCTCCATTGATCCAGGTAACGTACCTGTTGCGGCGGGGTGTAGAAGGGCAATTTCGGGTTGGCGACGTAATAGACAATCACCGCGAGGGCGATTACCGCCAGCACGATCAGCAGCGCGAGAACGCGGGATAAGAGGCGCAAGTTGAACATCCTTGTCGAATTGTTGCGCTGTTATGCCTGAGTGGCGCTGGCTGGGCAAGTGGCCATTACGCCAGTTACTGAGTCAGGAGCCGACGAGCCTTGTCGTCCGTGAATGACAGAAGCTTCATCCAGCCGTTGCCCAAATGCGTTTTAATCCCTGAACTTATCGGAAGATTCCTGCTCTCATGCCGGTAGCCATTGGTCGTGGCGGCCTGATAAGCTCGCGGCTTTACTCGATTGCCCATTCGGCGCATGAACAAGGAAATAGCATGAAACAGCATCGGTTGGCGGCGGCGGTAGCCCTGGTTAGCCTGGTACTCGCGGGTTGTGACTCGCAGACCAGCGTAGAGCTGAAAACCCCGGCGCAAAAAGCTTCCTACGGCATCGGCCTGAACATGGGCAAAAGCCTTGCCCAGGAAGGCATGGATGATCTGGACTCCAAAGCGGTAGCCCAGGGCATCGAAGATGCCGTTGGCAAGAAAGAACAGAAGCTGAAAGATGAAGAACTGGTCGAAGCCTTCGCCTCGCTGCAAAAGCGTGCTGAAGAGCGTATGGCCAAGATGAGTGAAGAGTCGGCAGCCGCCGGCAAGAAATTCCTCGAAGAAAACGGCAAGAAGGCCGGTGTCACCACCACCGCTTCGGGCCTGCAGTACGAAGTAGTGAAGAAAGCCGATGGCCCACAGCCTAAGCCGACCGACGTCGTCACTGTTCACTACACCGGCAAGCTGACCAACGGCACCGTGTTCGACAGCTCCGTCGAGCGCGGCAGCCCGATCGATCTGCCAGTCAGTGGCGTGATCCCGGGTTGGGTTGAAGGTCTGCAACTGATGCACGTTGGCGAGAAGTACAAACTCTACATCCCTAGCGATCTGGCTTACGGCGCTCAGTCGCCAAGCCCGGCAATCCCGGCCAACTCGGTTCTGGTTTTCGACCTGGAACTGCTGGCCATCAAGGATCCGGCCAAAGAAGACGCCGCTGCCAAGTAACACGCAACGGCATCGCCAACAACGCCTCGCTTATGCGGGGCGTTGTTGCATCTGCAGGTCAGGGAAGGTAAACAGAGCGAACTGACGGCGATCAGCACAGTCATAGCTTTGAGGCTGCCCGCGCTAGACGCCTTGAGCTGCCAAGTCAATGAAATATTGGGCTTTTTTATGTGAGTAAAAAACGCCCGATCTGAGCGCAGCCCTTATGAAACGGGGCTCTCAGCGCTGAAATGCAGCTCTGTTCACAAGGTTATCCACAATTTGTGTGGATAACATTTCAACGGGAAGAATAGATGAAAGCTCCGTGGAATTTCGCTCGATTCCTGCCGTTGGCCGGTCGCCTGCTGGCCCGTGGACGCCTGCCGACCCTATTGTTTGCCGTGGCCAGCAAAGGCGCCGCGCAAGGCAATCGCTTGGGCAAACTCAAGGATGATCTGCGCTTGCTGCAGTCGTTATGCCTGGCCTACTGGCGTGGCGAGTATCGCGCGATCAGTGCCAAGTCGCTGATTTCGGTGGTGGCGGGCCTGATGTATTTCCTCAGCCCGGTCGATGCCATTCCGGATTTCATTCCCATGTTCGGCATGCTCGATGACATCGCTGTCCTCGCCTGGTTGATGAAAACCCTCGATGACGAACTCAACGCCTTCCGCCTGTGGCGCAAACGCCAGCAACCCGAAAAGCTGGCCGTGGTTGAACGCCTCCCTGATACCCCTGAACAATTGCAGCTGCAGGGCCCGAAAAAACCCTGACTGACCAAGTCTGCCTACAGATAGATACCACTCGCGACCTTAGCCGCTGTTAGGATTACACTTCTAGGGAAAAGTGCCGACTCGCTAAGTGGTGTTGTCCTACGGGGTAGTCATGGATATTCAGATAATTGCACGCGATGGCGAACCCGAATACGCGGTTCTGCCGTGGGCTCAATATCAGGCTTTACTGAAAGCAGCAGGGATCAACGCAACACCGGCGCCGCAGCCAGCAGCGCCGCTCGCCACCTCGCCGGAGCCGATTCTTCCGGGTCTGGATCAATTACGCAGTTTGCGCGAAGGGAAGGGCATCGCCATCGAGGCGCTGGCCCGCACGGTAGGCATCAGCCCGTCTTACCTGGCCATGATCGAAAGTGGTGAGCGTCAACCCGACGCCGCGATTCGCCGCAGCCTGGCCTGGGAACTGACGGTGCCAGGTTGGAGGGATGAATCGTGAGCGTACGCATCAGCCGTCAACATTGGGACGGATTGCTGGGGGAACTGGACCAGGCGCGTCGTCAGCGCCATCTTCTGACCTATCGAGCCTTGCTTGAGCGTTTGCAGCTACCGACTCCGGCGATGCAGACGTTGACGGCTGCACTGGAGCATCTGGCCGCACTGGACGCCAAAGCCGAGCAGCCGTTGCGCAGTTCGCTGGTCATCAGTCAGGGCGCGAGTCGTTTGCCACGTACCGGGTTCTTTGAATGTGTCGAGCGTCTGGGGCGCTTTTCCGGGCCGTCGGATGGCGTTGCAGCGGCGTCCTGGCATGCGTCGGAAGTGGTGCGGGTCTTCGAATACGAATATCCGGAATCGGCGGAGGCCTGAGTGTTTCTGCGGCTCAAGGTGCGGGCGGGTTACTGGCTGGCGCGCAGGCTGTTTCACTGGTCGTGGTTCGTTCGCCAGCCGCGTGGCTGGCGCTGGCTTGAAGGCCAGTTCGCGCGCATGGCCAACCTCGGCGATGTCGATGCTCAAAGCTTTTATGGGCACATTCTGACTTTTCGCGGCGTCGGGTTGGGCGCGCGTGAAGAAGGCGTGCGTCTGCTGCGTCTGGCGGCGTTGGCCGGCGACGGTAAAGCCGCTTATCAAGTTGGCGTGATCAGCCTCGCCGGTACCCCGAGCAAGGCGCCGGGTCCCGTTGAAGCCGCTCGTTGGTGGAGCATGGCCGCCAAGGCCGGGCATCCGTTGGCCGAGCTGAAGCTGCAACAGCTGAAGGCTGGTGATTCAACGCAGTAATTCCATGTATGTCTTCTAAGTAAACGCGGCGTGAGGTTTTCCTCACGCCGCGTTTACGTTTCTGCCTGCACGTTTTTCGCTTGATGCTGGATTGCAGATTAGTCCTACATCCTTTGCCTACTCGCCTGACTTCTTTCCTCTTTGATCCCCCGCACAGTTCCCGCGACTAATTTCTTGCGCGAGGGACCGCTCATGCTTCAGCCCGTTTTTCAGTCCACCTTGTTTGCTCGCGTGTGTTGATGGAAGCCATCGCGCGCATCGAGCAGGAACTCGACAGCTTTCCGCAAACGCTCAGCCTCTACCGCAAACAGCTTGATCACTGGCTCAGTCGCAGGGCGGACCAGATCAGCGAGGCAGCAGACCTGCCATCGCTGGTGGGTATGGAGCGGATCATCCGCTTCGGCGATAGCAGTACGTCGGTCAGCAGCAGCGACGACGAATTTTCCTCCAGCGTCGTCCAGTGCCCGCACGGCGGGCTGATGCAAATCGAGAGCAAGTTCGAATCGGTCTACGACATCCCGCTGGGCAACATTTCCGTCGATGTGGTCGACGTGGATAGCGGCAAAACCGCGCCGGTCACCCTTGATCAGCAGGGCAAGGGCGAGTTCAGAGGCGACGAGGGCAAGTTCTACCGCGTTCTGGTCCACAGCGCTGTCACCTCCAGTCAAGTCGACGAGCTGTTCAAATCCTACGACGGTTTGACCGGCGAACTTGAGCGCTGGCTGCGTAGCGAGTGGCAAGGTTTCAAGCCGCAGTGGTCACAGTCGGTGGCGATCGCAGCCAGCAACGGCATGCTCGCCGGCAGTTGGGCGGCCATCGAGGGGGTATGGGACAGCCTCGGTCTGCTCTCGGAAATTCTCCAGGATCCCGGCAAGTTTGCCGAGCGTTTGGGCAGTGGCGCGGCTGAGCTGATCGAGCTGGCGCAGACCGCTCCGGATCTCATGGAAAAGCTGCAGTTGCTGGTCAGTGACGAAGCGGCGATGTGCTTGCTGCTACGGTCGGCGAGTCTGTGGCTGGACATGCTGCCGCCCAGCGAGGTTGCCGGCAAGTCTGCTGAAGTGGCGTCGATGATGATCGTGCAACTGATCATCGATGTCTTGATCAGCGTGGTGCTGACGTTTGTCGGAGCGGGGGCAGGGATCGCTTATCTGACGCTGCGTCTGGCTGACCGCGCAACGCAGCTGTTCAACGTCGCCAAGCGTCTGGTCAAGGCGCTGTTCAGCATCGTCAACGCCTTTATTGAATACGTCGACCGCTACAAAGCCGTTGCCGCGCGGGGCATCGCCGCCGGGGTGAAAAAGGGCCGGATGCAATTGCGCTGGGATGCCAAGCGCAACGCCATGTTGAAGAAGGACGAGCCACACGACGACGCGCCCGACCAATCGAAAAACCCCAACGGCGATGCCGCCGATTGCGTGCCCAAAACCTGTACCAATGGCTGCCCGGTGTCGATGGTCACCGGCGAAGAACTGCTGACCCTGACCGACGCCGTGCTCGACGGCGTGTTGCCCTTCGAGTTCACCCGTTTGTACCGCAGCAGCGCGGTCGAGATCGACATCGGCCTGGGGTTCGGCTGGAGCCATACGCTCGCGCATCGGCTGGCCTTCGACGGCGATGGCGTGATCTGGATCGACCACGAAAACCGCCGCACTCGTTTTCCCCTGCCCAATGTCGCGCGCCCGGCGATCCACAACAGCCTGTCGCGTGCGGCGATCTTTCTCGGCGATGAGCCGGAAGAACTGATTCTGGCGTTGGCCGGTGACAGCGCGCGGTTCTATCACTTTCGCGCCGGGCGACTGACCGCAATCAGCGATGTCTACGGTAATCGTCTGACCCTGCAACGCGATCGCTCCGACCGCATTCAGCGTCTGGACAACGGCGCCGGCCGCGCCCTGCTGTTGCGCTATGACCGCGCGCAGCTGGTGGCGATCGATTACCAAGTTTTTGTTCAGGGCGAGTGGACCACCGAGCAAAACCTTGCCACCTACAGCTTCGATGCCCGGCAACGCCTGCTGGTCGCGACCAACGCGGTCGGCGACAGCGAGCGCTACGACTACGACGACCACCACGTCATCCTCCAGCGCCAGTTGACCGGCGGTGCCAGCTTCTTCTGGGAGTGGCAGCGCGAGGGCAAAGCGGCGCGCTGCGTGCGCCACTGGGCGTCGTTCTCGCAGATGAACACCCGTTACGTCTGGAACGATGACGACGCCAGCGTGACCGTGCATTACGTCGACGGCACCGAAGAAGTCTACGTCCACGACGAGCGCGCGCGGCTGGTGCGCCAGGTTGCGGCCGATGGCGGCGAGCAGCTCAAGGCCTATGACCAGCAGGGGCGCTTGATCGCCGAGCAGGATGCGTTGGGCGCGGTCACCGAATACCGCTACGACGAAGTCGGACGGCTGATCGCGGTGATTCCGCCGGACGATGCACCAACGTCCTACGAGTACCGCAACGGTTTTCTCTACAAGCGTTGCCGTGGTGAGGCGGTGTGGATCTATCGGCGCAACGCTGAAGGCGCCGTCACCGAAGCGGTCGATCCCGACGGCCAGGTCACCCATTACTACTACAACCTGCGCGGGCAGTTGCTGTCGCTGCGTTATCCGGACAGCAGCCGCCACCGCTGGGTGTGGAACGAGCTGGGCCAGCTCATCGAGGAAACCCTGCCCGATGGCGGCGTGCGGCGCTTTTCCTACGATGCGCTGGGCCGGCGGATTACCACTCAGGACGAATTTGGTGTCGTCAGCCGTCAGGAGTGGGACGCCGCCGGCCGACTGATCCTGACGACTTCTCCTACGGGCAGCACGCGCGCCTACAGCTACGGCGCCTACGGCCAGATCACCGCAGAACGTGACGAGCTCGGTCGTATCACCCGCTATGAATATGACGATGACCTGCACCTGGTCTCGCGGCGGATCAATCCTGACGGCACCCGCGTGCAGTATCGCTATGACCATGCGCGGCTGTTGCTGACCGAGATTGAAAACGAATCGGGCGAAAAGTACCGACTGGATTACACGCCGACCGGATTGATCCGACAGGAAACCGGGTTTGATGGGCGCCGGACTGCGTATGCCTACGATCTCAATGGGCATCTGCTGGAAAAGACCGAGTTTGGTGATTTCGGCCCCAGTCTGGTCACCCACTACGAGCGCGACAAGGCCGGGCGCTTGCTGGTCAAAATCCTGCCCAATGGCGCCAAGATCCGCTACGACTACGACCGCCTCGGCCGATTGATCGGTGTCGATGACGGCCAGAACCATCCGCTGGCCTTCGAGTATGACCGTCAGGATCGCTTGATCACCGAGCATCAGGGCTGGGGCACCTTGCGCTACGCCTATGACGCCTGCAGCCAGCTCAAGCGGATGCGCCTGCCGGACAACAGCAAGCTCGACTATCACTATGCCAAGGGCGGTGCGCTGTCGGCCATCGACCTCAACGGCACGCCGCTCACGCGCCACGTCTACCACTGCGGTCGTGAACAGCAACGCCAGCAGGGTCTGCTGCTCAGCGAATATTCCTACGACGATCAGGGCCGCTTGCTCGCCCATGCTGTAGGTCATCGCCACGCCTCGCTGTACCGCCGCGATTATGCCTACAGCGCCAACGGCAATCTCGAGCACATCGCCGACAGCCGCCACGGCCAGCGCACCTACGGCTACGACGCCCTCGACCGGTTGATCCGCGTACGTCACTCACGCGACGAACTGCCCGAATCCTTCGCCCACGACCCGGCCGGCAACCTGCTGATGCAGGACCGCCCCGGCCCTGCGCAGATCAAGGGCAATCGCCTGCTGATGCAGGGCGACCGTCATTACGACTACGACGCCTTCGGCAACCTGATCCGCGAACGCCGAGGCCACGGCCAGACCCTGGTCACCGAATACCGCTACGACTGCCAGCACCGCCTGATCGGCCTGACCCGCCCTGACGGCCAGACCGCCACTTATCAATACGACGCCTTCGGCCGCCGTATCCGCAAAACCGTCGACGGCGCCGTCACCGAATTCTTCTGGCAAGGCGAACACCTCGTCGCCGAAAGCAGCGCCACGCAATACCGCAGCTTCCTCTACGAACCCGGCACCTTCCGCCCACTCGCGATGCTCGACGGCAAAGGCCCGAAAAAGGCCTGCCCGTTCTACTACCAACTCGACCACCTCGGCACCCCACAGGAACTCACCGACTACAGCGGCGAAATCGTCTGGTCCGCGCAATACGACGCCTACGGCAAAGTCGCCGCCGTCACCCTCGCCGGCGAAGACTACCTCGACCAACCGCTGCGGTTTCAGGGGCAGTATTTCGATGTTGAAAGTGGGCTGCACTACAACCGGCATCGGTATTACGACCCGAGATTGGGAAGGTATCTGACACCGGATCCGGTGAAGCTGGCGGGTGGGTTGAACCAGTACCAGTACGTGCCGAATCCGACGGGGTGGGTGGATCCGTTGGGGTTGACGTCCAATTGCCCGCCGCCGAATAAGCCTGGGTGTGAGGTGCCGGGGGGTATTGGTGGGGCTAAAGTTGATGATGGTGAACCTGCGCTGCCGAAGATGACGGCTCAGGAGCGTCGGGCGAGGATTGATGAATTAGCTGAAGAAAACGCATACCGACGTTTGCATGAAATGGAGAATCCACAAAATGGAGAGCATTTTCTGGAAAAGCACGGCGCCCAAACAACACTACGGTCGCAATTTGAAAGGATCATGACAGGAAAAAATCCAACGACTGGCGTTATAGAGACCTACACCGGTGGATCACACCATGGAGAACCTAAAATTCCAAGCGCGGCTACTCATTTTTTCAGCCATAGAGATCAGCTGAACGCTATCTATAGAGCAAAACTTATATTCCGTCAGACTAATCTTCAAACATCTAGAAGGCCTATGGACATGGGGAAGATAATTGGGGAAGGTTATACCAGAGACGGCATTTATGGGCAGCAGAGGAAAGCCGTGGTTATTCTGAGAGCTAATGGCGATACCGTGACTTCATATGCGGATTTTGAATGATGAAAAAAACGTATGAAATTGTAGATATAAAAAACTTGTTGTTTGTTTTTGATATAGAAAATACTACTGATGTCGAGAGGGAACGATTAATAGTTGAAAAAAATGTAAACGATTCGCGTCAGTTAAAAGAGCTTTTCGATACTGTGTTAAGGCCTGAATTTTGTGAGTACACAGATGCAGAACAAGAATCGCTAATAAATACTGTCGAACACTTTTTGGAGAGAAACGACAATTTCGACCGTGTATTTAACCGAATGACAACTTATTTTGACGAAGAAATTACCGATAGGTCTAGTTTTATGAGACTTCTATTAGAGTGCTTAACAAAGTATCGGGATGAAACGGGCTGTGGCTAAAAATCTGCATTCTGGAGTGGCGCCTGGCAAGTAAGCACGCACTCTACTACGTCGAGTTTAACCGACTAACTGTGATGCCTTTGGAAACGCCGTAGGATCGAGCAAATACACACTAAATCCCACAACATCCTTAGCATGATGCTTAGCCTGCGAAGCCATCTCCGCAAGCTGGCTGGCATCAAGCGCTGCACAAGCCTCAGGCCGCAGATGCACCACCCCAATCGATAACGACAACAATGCGAACTCCTGCCGCACACCCTGACGATTCGGCGCAATAAAACATCCCGCCTCAAGGTGTTCAGGCCGATAGAAGCGGCGGCATTGGTTTTGGAAATCGTCGAGCAGTTGGTTGAGGCGTTTGCGCCAGTCTTCGGGGCCGAGGACGAGGAGGAAGTCGTCGCCGCCGATGTGGCCGACGAAGTCGCGGGTGGGGTCGATGCGTTCGTTGAGGCATTGCGCGAGGCAGAGCAGGACTTCGTCGCCGCGCCCGTAGCCGTAGATGTCGTTGAAGGGTTTGAAGCTGTCGATGTCGACGTAGCAGATGATCGACTCGCGGGCCTGTTGCAGCAGGCGCGTGAGGCATTGCTGGATCGGTACGTTGCCCGGTAGCAGGGTGAGGGGATTGGCGTAGCGCGCCTGCTGGATTTTCAGTTCGGTGATCAGTTTCAGCACGTCGATCACCCGGCCGAGGCCGAGGTAACTACCGTTGAGGGTGATGATGAAGTCTTCTTCGATGCGCTGGCGGGCGCGGCTGGTGATCAGGCGGCTGACTTGCTGCAGCGACTGGCTGATTTCCACGGCGAGGAAATCATCGTTCATCAGGCGGCTGATCGGTTTGCGCGCGAACAGATCGGTGGCAAACGGTTTGAGCAGTGCGTCCGACAGCGAGTGGCGATGGACGATGCCGCAGGGCTGGCCTTGTTCGTCGAGCACGGCGAGCGAATTGAGGTTGGCCTGGCGGCGGAAGGCTTCCAGTACCGTCGCGGTGGGCGTATCGCGTTGCACGGCGGGCTGGTCGTTGAGCAGGGCGCTGAGGTCGCTGCCTTCGTCATTCAGCGCGACGGCGCTGCTGTCGTGTTTGGGCATCATCGCGCGAGCGTCGCGGGATGGATGTTCCTGAGGGCGGCCGAGCAGGTAGCCCTGCACCAGGTCGACGCCCATTTCAGTCAGCACCGCGAGTTCTTCCGGCAACTCGATGCCCTCGGCAATCACCTGCGCGCGGGACGCTTTGGCGATTTGCAGGATCGAGCCGACAAACTCTCTTTTCAACGCATCCTGATGAATGCCATCAATGAAGTGCCGGTCGATCTTCACGTAATCCGGACGCAATTCCGACCACAGGCGCAGGCTCGAATACCCTGCACCCAAGTCGTCCAGCGCAATGGAAAAACCCATCGCCCGATAGTGATGCAGAGCGGTTTGCAGCAACTGAAAGTCATCGATTGGCGTCTGCTCGGTGAGCTCGATGACCACTTGGCTCGGCGCAATGCCCAAGTCCTGCAGCAGTTGCAACGTACGCCCGGGTTGGTGCGCGGCTTCGAGCAAGGACTCTGGAGACACGTTAAGGAACAGCTTGCCCGGCAGTTGCTGCTCGTTGAACCGGCGACAGGCGCTTTGTCGGCAGGCGATCTCCAGTTCGCTCAATCGGCCAGCCTGTCGCGCTACAGCGAACAGGGCAATCGGCGAGTGAAGAGGGCTGTTGGACGGGCCACGGGTCAGGGCTTCGTAACCGAGAATGCGGCGTTCGGAAAGACAGATGATCGGCTGGAACAGGCTGTGTAAACCGCTTTGAGTCAGGATCGAGCTCAACGCGCTCAGCTGTTCGGTCGTGGTCATGGCAGTCTCTGGCGATAAAAAAAGGACCGGGAGCGCTTGCTCCCGGTCCTTTATTGCACGACAGAATGATGACTGTTTGATGACGATCCGGGGATCGTCAGCACTAAATTGCCATCACTTACTTCTTGGCCACCTGATTGCTCAGTTTCAGGTAATCCAGCAGCACGCGCCCGGTTTCGCTCAGGTAGGCATCGTCTTCCGGTTTGACCTTGTCCGGCTCGGCAGCGGCCAGTGCGTCTTCGTCTTCTTTCTTCAGCTCTTTGAGCGGTTCTTCGCCTTTGGCCTTGCGACGGATGTTCTCCATCGCCAGCTGCTTGGCGTCGATGTCGGCGTGCTGGGCACGACGATCGGCTTCGTTGAGGCTGACGGTTTTTTCTTCCATCAGTTTCTGCGCCAGGGCCAGCTTGTCGCGGATGAACACGAACTCGGCATCCTTGTTGGTGCGCGCGTCATGTTCGGACTTCAGCTGGGCGAGGAACGGCTTGAACGGATCGGCCGCTGGTTTGATCGCCGCGCGGATGGTGTCCCACGGCATGGCTTCCGGCAGGGCGCTTTCACCGATTTCCTTGGTGTCGATCAGCGACGGGTAGTCGATGTCCGGCAGTACGCCCTGATGCTGGGTGCTCTGCCCGGAGACACGGTAGAACTTGGCCAGGGTCAGTTTCAGTTCGCCATGGTTCAGCGGCTGAATAGTCTGCACGGTGCCTTTGCCGAAGGTCTGACCACCGATGATCAGCGCGCGGTGGTAGTCCTGCATGGCGCCGGCGAAGATTTCCGAGGCCGAGGCGGACAGGCGGTTGACCAGCAGCGCCATCGGGCCTTTGTAGAACGCGCCCGGGTTTTCGTCCTCGAGGACGTCGACACGGCCATCGGCATTACGCACCAGCACGGTCGGACCTTTGTCGATAAACAGGCTGGTCAGTTCGGTGGCCTCCTGCAGGGAGCCGCCGCCGTTGTTGCGCAGGTCGATGACCACGCCGTCGACTTTTTCCTTTTGCAGCTCGGTCAGCAGCTTCTTGACGTCGCGGGTGGTGCTCTTGTAATCCGGGTCACCGGCACGGAAGGCCTTGAAGTCGAGGTAGAAGGCCGGGATCTCGATCACGCCGAGTTTGTAGTCCTTGCCGTCCTGTTTCAGGCTGAGGATCGACTTCTTCACGGCCTGATCTTCGAGCTTCACTGCTTCACGGGTGATCGGCACAATCTTGGTGGTCTGGTCATTCGGCGCATTGCTCGCCGGAATGACTTCCAGGCGCACCACGGTGCCTTTCGGACCGCGAATCAATTTGACCACTTCGTCCAGACGCCAGCCGACCACGTCGACCATTTCCTTGTTGCCCTGGGCAACGCCGATGATCTTGTCGGCCGGAGCGACCTGCTTGGTCTTGTCCGCCGGGCCTGCCGGCACCAGACGCACGACTTTCACTTGATCGTTGTCGCTCTGCAACACGGCGCCGATGCCCTCCAGGGACAGGCTCATGTTGATGTCGAAGTTTTCCGCGTTATCCGGCGACAGATAGTTGGTGTGCGGGTCGTAGGACATGGCGAAGGTGTTGATGTACGCCTGGAAGATGTCCTCGGCGCGGGTCTGGTCGAGACGCGCCAGCTGATTCTTGTAGCGCTTGGTCAGGGTTTCCTGGATCTGCTTCGGGTCTTTGCCGGCGATCTTCTGGCGCAGCACTTCGTCCTTGACGCGTTTGCGCCACAGGTCGTCGAGTTCTGCGGTGGACTTGAGCCAAGGCGCGTCCTTGCGATCGATCAGCAAGGTCTCCTTGGTGTTGAAGTCCATCTTGTCGACGCCTTTGTTCAGCTCGGCAAGGGCGAAGTCCAGACGCGCCTTGACGCGGTCCAGATAGCGCTTGTAGATGGTGAACCCGGCGTTGAGGTCGCCGCTTTTGAGGAAGTCGTCGAACTGCGTCTTCCACTTGTCGAATTCGGCGATATCGCTGGCCATGAAATAGCTGCGCGACGGGTCGAGCAGCTTGATGTAGCTGTCGTAGATGATCACCGAGCGCGCATCGTCGAGCGGCGGCTTGCTGTAGTGGTGACGCTTGAGCAACTCGACGACGTTCAGGCTGGCGATGACTTCATCGCGATCAGGCTGCAACTTGTCCCAGCTGTTGGCTGCGAATGTGGTGCCCGACACCGGCAACAGGCCGATACCGATGAAAAGAGCGAGGGCGGTGCTGGGGAGCAGATGCTTCATGCTGATTCGACGCGGGGACAATTGATAACGCATATTAGGCCGTCTTTGAAGTCGCCGGTTCTTTGAGAGCCGGTCGCATAATGCAAAAAGCCCGGCGCTACAGCTTCGGGCTCAGTCCAGACTCACTATGGAGGCAGTGTGAAGGCATTGCAAGGCGTTGAAGGTCAAGTGGCATGGGTTGAAGAGCCGAGTCTTACCTGCGATGTAGGACAAGTCCGCATCCGGGTGGCGGCAGCCGGCCTCAATCGCGCCGATTTATTACAGAAGGCAGGGCTTTATCCGCCGCCCCCCGGTGCCAGCCACGTGCTCGGTCTTGAGTGCTCCGGGGTGATCAGCGAGGTCGGCGCGGGCTCGTCCTGGCAAGTCGGTGACCGGGTCTGCGCCTTGCTGGCCGGGGGCGGCATGGCCGAAGAGGTGGTCGTCGACGGACGGCATGTGCTGCCGGTGCCCGAAGGTGTTTCGCTGATCGAGGCGGCGGCATTGCCCGAGGTGTACGCCACCGTCTGGCTGAATGTGTTTCAACTTGCAGCGCTGAAACCCGGTGAGAAAATTCTCCTGCACGCCGGCGCAAGTGGAATCGGTTCAGCCGCCATTCAGCTGTGCAAAGCCTTCGGTAACCCTTGCTGGGTCAGCGTCGGTTCCGCCGAGCGCCTGGCTTACTGCGAAGCGCTGGGTGCGCAGGGCGGCGTGGTGCGTACCGATGATCTGGAGAGCCTGCGCGACTTCGGGCCGTTCGACGTGATTCTCGATCCGGTGGGCGGCAATTATTCAGCATTGAACCTCAAGCTGATGGCGCTGGACGGGCGTTGGGTGCTGATCGGTTTGATGGGCGGGCGCGAGGCGACACTGGATCTGGCGCAGGTGTTGGCCAAGCGTGTGCAACTGCTCGGTTCAACGTTGCGCAGTCGTGGCGATCAGTTCAAGGCGGATCTGCTCAGTGACCTGGGCCAGCATGTCTGGCCGCTGTTTGCCGAGGGCCGCTTGCGTCCGCAATTGGCCAAAGCGTTTGCGGTGAAGGATGCCGAAGCAGCGTTTGCCGAACTGGCGAGCAATACGGTGGCGGGCAAGTTGGTGCTGGTGATCAATGAGGGTTTGAGCTGACAGCAAAACAAGGTCAAAAGATCGCAGCCTTCGGCAGCTCCAACAGAGGCACGCATTCCAAAAGTAGGAGCTGCCGAAGGCTGCGATCTTTTGTTTTTATTTCCAGAGGTGGATCGGCCAGCCGGCCTTTTCGGCGTGCTCAAGCAGCACCGGATCGGGATTGACCACGTGCGGGAAGTCCACTTTAAGCAACAACGGCAGATCATTGCGCGAATCGGAATAAAAACTCGCGCCTTCGAGGTTTTCTTCTTCGGCATCCAGCCATTCCAGCAAGCGGGTGATCTTGCCTTCGCGGTAAGTCAGGGTGCCGACGGTGTTGCCGCTGTACACGCCATGGGCGACTTCCAGTTCGATGGCCAATATCTCGTCGATGCCCAGACGATCAGCGATCGGGCGAACCAGGTGCGCACCGGATGCCGAAATCACCAGAATCCGGTCGCCGGCCTTGCGGTGGGCGGCGATGGTTTTGGTCGCGTCGCTGAAGATGATCGGTTCAATGAAATCTTCCACCCACGGGCCAACCAAGTGCTCGATTTCCTCAGGGGTACGGCCAATCAATGGTTCGAGACTGAAGGCCATATAGTCCTCCATCGCCAGATGTCCGCGGCCATAGGCATCCATCAGTTCCTTGTCGCGCTGCATGAACGACTCGCCATCGACCCAGCCAAGGCGGACCATCTGCTCACTCCATAGCGAGGAGCAGTCGCCGTGGATCAACGTTTCGTCCAGATCAAAAATTGCCAAAGCCATCGGGTTCTCTCCGAGAACAGCTGCAAGCTACGAGCTAATAGCTGCAAGAATTAAAATCAGGTGCACCGCAGTCTACAACTTGAAGCTTGTAGCTCGAAGCTTGCAGCTGCTTTTATGCTACTTCGCACAAGGCCGTCGGATCGATGGAAAGTGCCAGGCGCTGTCCGTCGGGATGCAGATCGGCGGCGGAGCGGTTGAGCACATCCACCACCAGTTCCACGCCGCGCGCTTCGACGCGATAGCGAATGACGTTGCCGAGCAGGCTGTGGCTGCGGATCTGCGCGTCGAGTTCGCCGTCAAGGCTCAGTTCGATGGCCTCCGGACGGATGGCGATGCGATGGTTGATCGGTCGTTGCAAAAGCTTCGACGCAGCCTCGGCGTCGAGCAGGTTGTAGTTGCCGATGAAGCCGGCGGCGAATACATCGACCGGCGCGGTGTAGAGGGTTTCGGCGTCGCCGCTCTGGACGATCTTTCCCTGATTCATCAGGAAAATCCGGTCCGACATGGTCAGCGCTTCTTCCTGATCGTGGGTGACGAAGATCGTGGTCAGGCCGAGCTCGCGCTGGATCTGACGGATCTGTTCGCGCAAGTGCTTGCGAATCCGAGCATCGAGCGCCGACAGCGGCTCATCCAGCAGCAACAAGCGCGGGCGGGTTACCAGCGAACGGGCGAGGGCGACGCGTTGGCACTGACCACCGGACAGTTGATGCGGATAGCGGCTGGCGAAGTCGTGCAGTTCAACCAGTTTCAACACTTCAGAGACGCGCTTGTGGCTGTCATCGGCGTTGACCTTTTGCATGCGCAGGCCGAAGGCGACGTTCTGTTCGACGGTCATGTTGGGGAATAGCGCGTAGCTTTGAAAGACCATACCGATGCCACGTTTCTGTGGGCTCAACGGCACGATGTCGACGCCATCGAGCAAAATCTTGCCGCCATCCACCGGGGTCAACCCGGCGATGCAACGCAGCAAAGTCGACTTGCCGCACCCGGACGGGCCGAGCAGGGTGACGAACTCGCCTTTGTTGATTTCGCAATCGATGTCGCTGAACACCGTGGTGCCGGCGTAACTTTTCTGCAGGTGTTGGACGCTGACGTAGCTCATTCGCTTTTGTCCTTGTTCAAGATGTTGGCGATCCAGGTCAGGACCAGCACGAAAAAGAAATACGAAATGACCAGCGCACTGGTGAAGTGGCCGCTGCTGTTGCGCATGTTGTTCAGGTACACCTGCAGGGTTTCGTAGCGGGTGCCGACGAGGATGTTGGCGAACACGAATTCACCGAAGAGGAACGAGAACGACAGTAGCAGCGCCACCATCAGGCCTTTGCGCAGATTCGGCAGCACCACCAGAAACGCCGCTTGAAAAGTGCTGGCGCCAAGCAGTTGCGCGGCGTCCATCAGGTCGCGCAGGTTGATCGCTTGCAGGTTGTTGGTGATCGCGCGGTACATGAACGGCAGCGCCACGGTGAAGTAGCAGCCGATCAGAATCCACGGTGTGCCGACCATCGCCATCGGCCCGGAACCGTAGAGCTGCAACAGCCCCACCGAGGACACCACCGGCGGTACCGCGAAGGGCAGCAGGATGAGGATGTTCATCAGCGCATCGAGTTTCGGAAAGTAGTAATGCACGACGAACAGCAACGGCAGGATCAGCAGCACCGACAGCACCAGCGCGCCGACACAGACAATCAGCGACTGACCGAATGCATGCAGAAAGCGCGGATCGCTCCACAGCTGGATGTACCACTTGAAGGTGAAGCCGCTGGGCAGAATCGTTGCCGACCAACTGCTGGCGATCGAATAGACCAGCGTGCCCAGCAGCGGCAAAAGCAGAATGGCGAACAGCAGATAGACCACGGCGCGGTGGTAGAGGCCGGCCGGGCCGGATTCAGCGCGAGACATGGTAGCTCCTCTTCAACAGCAATTGATGCACGACGGTGACGATGGTCATCAGCGCCACGAGCACCACGGCCAGGGCGCTGGCCAGGTTCGGGTCAAGGGAAATGTCCCCGGAGACCATTGCCGCAATACGGATCGGCAGAACGTTGAAGTTGCCGGTGGTCAGCGCATAAACCGTGGCGTAGGCGCCGAGGGCGTTGGCCAGCAGGATGACGAAAGTACCGAGCAACGCCGGGGTTAACACCGGCAGGCCGATGTGCCGCCAGAACTGCCAGCCGTTGGCGCCGAGCAGTGCGGCGGACTCGCGCCAGTCTTCACGCAGAGCGTCGAAAGCCGGGTAGAGGAGCAGCACGCCGAGGGGAATCTGGAAGTAGGTGTAGAGGATGATCAGGCCGGTTTTCGAGTACAGGTTGAAGTCCTGAATGATCCCCGACTGCTTGAGCATGATGGTAATGCTGCCGTTGAAACCGAGCAGGATGATGAAGGCGAACGCCAGCGGCACGCCGGCAAAATTGCTGGTCATGTTGGCGAAGGCATTCACGAAGTTGCGCAGCTTCGAATCGACGCGGCGTAGTGAATACGCACTCAGCACGGCGATGATGATGCCGAATACGCTCGACCAGAAACTGATCTCCAGGCTGTACTGGGTTGCCTGCCGATAGAACTTCGAACCGAAGATCCTGCTGAAGTTGGCCAGGCCCCAGCCGGACTCTTCCGATTGCAGGCTGTTGATCATCACCCAGACCAGCGGGGCGATTTCGAAGACGATAAAGAACAGCGCGAAGGGCACCAGACACAGCGCCGCGAGCCATTTGCCGCGATTCATGGCATTCACTTGAGCAGCTCCCGGCACACAGGTTTGTCGTGGGGTACGCCGAGCAGTTCGCAAATTGTGCCGCAGAGCTCGGTCTGCGTCGGCGTGGCGTCAGGGTTGAGGCTGAACGCATTGCCGAGAACGAACAGCGGCACCTGACGTTCTTCCGCCAGCAGGCCGTTGTGCGAGCGATCGTTGTTCATGCCGTGGTCGGCGGTCACCAATACCTGATAACCAGCGTCGAGCCAGCTCTGCAGATAGTCGGCGAGGATGACGTCAGCCGAGCGCGCGCTGTTGCGGTATTGCGAGCTGTCGAGGCCGTGCTTGTGCCCGGCGTCGTCGATGTTCATCGGGTGGATCAGGAGGAAATCCGGCGCGTGGCGCAAGCGCAGGCTTTCGGCGTCGGCGAACAGGTGCGAATCCGGATAATGATCGTTCCAGTAGAAGTGACCGTACTGGATCGGCAGCGTCGGATCGTTGGTGTGGCGGTCGCGCGCAGCCACGAACGGTGAGCGGTTATACAACTCGCTGACCCAGTGATACGCCGCAGCGGCGGTTTTCAATCCGGCATCGCGGGCGTAGTGATAGATGCTGCGCTGGTTGGACAAGCGCGAGACATTGTTGTGGACGATGCCGCTGTCGATCGGCGGCACGCCGGTGAGAATACATTCGTAAAGCGGTCGGGACAGGGCCGGCAGTTCGCACTCCAGTTGATAGAGCGCCGCGCGTCCTGCGCCAACATAAGCCTGCAGATGCCCCATGGCGTGACACGCAACCTCGTAGTTGAGGCCGTCGAGCACGACAAGGATGACGTTGTGCTTCATAGGGGCAAGAACTCCGAAAACAAATCTGGAACCAATCTGTGTAGGAGCTGACGGAGGCTGCGATCTTTTGATGTTGCTTTTAAAGGGCAAGATCAAAAGATCGCAGCCTTCGGCAGCTCCTACAGATGAAGGATTACTTCATCTCGACGATGACTTCTTCGTTCCACTGCTGTGGCAGGGCTTTGGAGGTCTTTTCCCACGCCTCGGCGTCCTTGACCGGCGTGACCTTCTTGTACTGCTCGTTTGGCAGCAGTTTGGCTTTCACGTCTTCCGGCAGTTGCAGGTGTTCGGCGCGGATCGGCCGGGCGTTGCCGCGGGCGAGGTTGGTCTGGCCGGCGTCGCTGAAGATGTATTCGCGGGTCAGCTTGGCGGCGTTGGGGTTTTTCGCGTACTTGTTGATGATCGTGGTGTAGCCGGAAATCACCGAGCCGTCGGATGGAATCAGCACTACGTAATCTTCCGGGTTGGCCATCTTGGCTTTGTAGCTCAGGCCATTGAAGTCCCAGACCACGCCGACTTCGATCTCGCCTTTTTCCATGGTGGCGATAGTCGGGTTGGCCATCGACAGACGACCCTGTTTGGCTAGGTCGGCGAACAACAGCAGGGCGGGCTTGATGTTTTTCTCGTCACCGCCATTGGCCAGTGCCGCAGCGAGGACACCGTTGGCGGCCTGGGCGGCGGTGCTTACATCGCCGATGGAGACTTTGTATTTACCGGTTTTCAGGTCAGCCCATTTGGTCGGTACGTCGGAGCCGTGCAGCAGCTTCTTGTTGACGATGAAGGCGATGGTGCCGGTGTAGGCCAGTGCCCAGTTGCCGTCCTTGTCCTTGGCCCAGTCCGGGACTTGATCCCAGGTGCTTGGCTTGTAGGGTTGCACCACGCCTTGCTTGACCGCGATCGGGCCGAAGGCAGCACCGACGTCGCCGATATCGGCGGTGGCATTGTCTTTTTCAGCAGCGAACTTGGCGATTTCCTGGGCCGAGCTCATGTCGGTGTCGATGTGTTTCAGGCCGTATTTCTTGGCCAGATCTTCCCAGGTGCCTTTCCAGTTGGCCCAGTCATCGGGCATGCCGACGCTGTTCACGGCGCCTTCCGCCATCGCAGCGGCTTCGAGGGTTTTCAGATCGGTGTCGGCCGCCATGGCGGCGGTGCACATAGCGATGGTCGAGCCTAACAGTGTTGCCAGGAAAAGCTGTTTCATTCCGAAGCTCCTTGGTCGTGTTCAACGCTGCGATTGCGGTTGGTGTTGGTCTAGGTCAGCAATACCTGAGCCAATTTAGGCCGGCTGGATGACATTTTGATGTCGATGGCCTCGTGGCTGATCTTCCACCAGCCATTATCAGGAAGGTGCCAGATCAGCGTAGACCATGCTCAAAAGCCCGTGGAGCAGGGGACTTGGCCGATGTATTGCAAGCCGTGAAAGCGACCGTTCGGTAGTTTTGTCATCTGTCGGTCATCTGCAATGCCTAGGCTTGCAACATACGAAGGCGCTTTGATCGGCGTTCGGATTTGCCCCGAAACAGTGCTGGTCTAGTCCAGATAGGTAACGTTGATGCGCGATGAGGCAACGAAAGCGGTGACAGCGATTGGCCAGGTGCTGCAGGAGCAGATCGATCACGGTTTGCTGGCGGCCGGGAGCAAGTTGCCCGCTGAACGCAAGCTCAGCGAGTTGTTCGGGACGACGCGGATCACTGTGCGTGAAGCGCTGTTGCAGCTTGAGGCACAGGGGCAGATTTACCGTGAGGAGCGGCGTGGCTGGTTCGTGTCGCCGCCGCGTCTGGCGTACAACCTGATGCAGCGCAGTCACTTTCACGCCATGGTCAGTGCGCAGGGGCGCGAACCTTCGACCGAGGTGATTTCGGCGCGGTTGCAGCCGGCTTCGGCGGCGGTGTGTGCGTGGTTGCAGCTGCCGGCGTTGTCGAGCGTGATTCAGATTTGCCGCTCGCGGCGCATTGATGGGCGACTGGTGTTGTATGTGGAGCACTATCTGAATCCGCAGTTTTTTCCGGGGATTCTTGATTTCGATTTGAATCAGTCGATCACCGAGTTGTATGCGCGGCATTTCGATTTGCACTATGGGCGGGTGCGGTTCGAGATCGTGCCTACGTCTTTATCTGTCGATGCGGCGGCGGCTTTACGGGTGTCGGTGGGGAGTCCGGGACTGAGGATTGCTCGGGTCAATTATGATCAGCATGGGCGGTTGATTGATTGTGATCTGGA
The DNA here is from genome assembly GCF_004307505.1 of Pseudomonas sp. Sample_11. NCBI lineage: Bacteria > Pseudomonadati > Pseudomonadota > Gammaproteobacteria > Pseudomonadales > Pseudomonadaceae > Pseudomonas > Pseudomonas sp. Sample_11. Next base: position 63,221 of record NZ_RCOD01000105.1, on the reverse strand, counting down.
GTTTTGGCGGCATGATGCGATTCACGTAGGGGTTGATGTGGTTTGATCTTCTGGTCGCTGCGCTCCCACAGTCACCCCCTCTCTACTTGCCCACCGCGGCATTCCCATACAAATAATCCGTCGCCAACGATGCCAATGTCCTCACCCCAACCACCAACGCCGATTCATCGACAAAGAACCCCGGATTGTGATTCGGCGCGGCCTTGCTCATGTCCTGATCCCGCGGCGTCACCCCAAGAAACACAAACAACCCCGGCGCTTCTTTGGCGAAGAACGAGAAATCTTCCGCGCCGCCCACCAGCGGTCCCTGCACCACGTCATCCTTGGCGGCCCACTTCAACGTCGGCAGCATTTTCTCGGTCAGTGCCGGGTTGTTAATGGTCGGGTCGTATTTCTTGATGATGGTGACGTCGGCTTTGGCGCCGCCGCTTTCGGCGATTTTCTCGACTGTCTGGCGCACGTCGCTGTGCAGTTTCTGGCGGATGCCGTAGTCGTAGGAGCGGATGGTGCCGGTCATGTCGAGTGATTCGGGGATGATGTTGTAGCGGGTGCCGCCGTTGATGGTGCCGATGCTGACCACTGACGGGTAAGAGGAAATGTCGGTGCGGCGGCTGACCACGGTTTGCAGGCCGACGATGGTTTGTGCGCCGACGGTGATCGGGTCGATGCCATCCCAAGGGCGGCCGGCGTGGGTTTGTTTGCCATGGATCTTGATGCGCAGGTCGTCGGAGCTGGCCAGGGTCGGGCCGGGGCGGTAGGCGATCTGGCCGGCGGGGACGCCCGCCCAGACGTGCAGGCCAAATACCGCGTCGGGTTTCGGCGATTTCATCACGCCTTCCTCGACCATCATCTTCGCGCCCCAGGTATTTTTGCCGTCGGGAATAAAATCGCTCGGACCTTCCTCGGCGGGCTGGAAGTAGAACACCACGGTGCCGGGCAGGGTGTCGCGCATGCCCGTCAGAATTTTCGCTGCGCTGAGCAGGATCGCGGTGTGGGCGTCGTGGCCGCAGGCGTGCATGACGTCGACTTCCTTGTCGAGATACGTGCCTTTGGCTTTCGAAGCGAACGGCAAATCGGAGACTTCCTTGACCGGCAGCGCGTCCATGTCGGCGCGCAGGGCCACGGTCGGGCCGGGCAGGGCGCCTTTCAGCACGGCTACTACGCCGGTGCGGGCGACGCCGGTTTTCACTTCCAGGCCCATGGCTTGCAGCTGTTTGGCGACCAGTTCAGCGGTGCGTTTTTCAGTGTTGCCAAGTTCTGGATGAGCGTGAAGGTCGCGGCGGGTTTCCAGCAGCTCCGGCTCGAGCTTCTGCGCCTGCTCGGCGATGCGCGTGCGGGCGCTGTCCATCGTCGCGGCACTGGCGTGGCTGACGACCAGGGTGAGCAAAAGGGTCTGGGCAATGCGCGCCAGTTGCATGGGCTTCTCCTTGATTATTGTTGTTGGCTTCCTTGCCTGTGACTGCAACCGTGCGCCTGAGTGCTATTCCTTCGGCTGACCACCGCCGGCAGTAATCACCTGCACACTCATCCTTGGCGTCGCCAGATCCAGTCCCGCCTCATCCAGTTGCCTTTTCAACGACAAATTGAACGCCCGGGAAACCTCCCACTGCTTGATCGGCGCAGTCTTGAACCGTGCGCGGAGGATCGCGCTGCCGGACTCGAAACTTTCTACACCCTGAATCTCCAGCGGCGACCAGATGTTGCGGCGTTGCAGCGGATCGCTGCGCATCTTCTGGCCGACGTCGCGCATCAGTTTGATCGCGTCGTCGATTTCCATGTTGTACGGCACGGCGACGCGGAAGATCGCGTAGCCGAATTCCCGCGAGTAGTTCTTGATGCTTTTGATCTCGCTGAACGGGATCGTGTGGACGATGCCGTCGATGTCGCGCAGGCGCACGGTGCGGATGGTCAGGCCTTCGACGGTACCGAGGTGGCCGCCGACGTCGACGTAATCATCGATGGCCAAGGAGTCTTCGATGATGATGAAGAGGCCGGTGATCAGGTCAGCGACCAGCGACTGCGCGCCGAAACCGATGGCCAGACCGATCACGCCGGCACCGGCCAGCAGCGGCGTGACGTTCATGCCCATGTTCGCCAACGCGACGATCAGCGCGATGATGAAAATCGCCACGAACAGCACGTTGCGGATCAGCGGCATCATCGTCTGCGCCCGCGCATTCGCCAGGCCTTTGCGCGAGCGGGTGAGGGCGTGGTGCACGGCGGTGTCGGCGAGGATCCAGATCAGCCAGGAGAAAATCAGCGTGCCGATCAGGCTGAACAGTTTGACGCTGATGTCATGGCCATCGCCTTCGGCGAACGCGATCAGCGAATGGCCCCAGACGCGCAGGCCCAGTTCGATGAAGATCAGCCACACCAGCAAATGCGTCAGGGTATAGAAGAAGTTTTTCAGGCGCTCCGAGTACAGCGCATGGCGTTTCGGCCCGCGTTGCGGTTTCAGTGAATGGCGGCGCACGAGGCCGTTGATGACCATGCACAACACCAGCAGCACTGTGCAGATCAGCGACTGCCGCAGGGCGGTGCTGGTGTCGCCGGCGGAGACGAAGGTGGCGAACAGCGAGATGCCGACCAGCACCAGTGCCGGCACGTACCAGAAGGTGCCGAGGATTTCGATGGTGTCGCTGAGGGCGCGGCGGGTCAGGCGCCGCGACAGCGGTTGGTTGCGGATCAGGTGTGCGATCGGTCGGCGGAATCGCAGAATGAACAGGCCGGTCGACAGCGCCGCGAGCACATTGGCGGTGGTCGCGGCGGTGTGCGCCAGATGCACGCCCAGGCTCTCGACCAGACGCGGATCACTCAGCGCTTCACCAAACGCGGCGAAGCTGCCGATCAGCCACAGCGGCCGAAACGCCTGATGACGCAGGATGTACAGCGCGCGATGGCGGTGCGGGCCATCGAGCAGGGAGAAGGCGATCACGCAGATCGCCGAAAAACAGGTGCCGACCACCAAAGCATAGGCCAGCACCATCGCCAGGCTTTTGCCCAGCGAAGACGGCAGCACGTAGCTCATGTACACCGTGATCACCAACGCGATCAGCCACGGCCCAAGCTTGCGCAGGGCAAAGCGCAGCATGTCGAGGGACTTGGGGTGTTGCGGCAGTTCTTCGGTGAGGCCGAAGCGCAGACGCACGCGGTGGCCAAGCCAGATCAGCGCTGCGGCGAGCAGGCTCCAGACCATCAGGATCACCGCGAAGCCGAAGATGATCGGCAGCCATTCATTGGTCGGCAGCAGCTTGCTGGTCAGTTCGTCCTTGGCCAGATCGAATTCGTTGGACCAGCGGGTAATCGGGCTGTCGGCGCCGGAAAACTGTTTTTCGAAGTTGGCGAGGGTGCCGCCGATCAGGCCCAGCACGCCTTCTTCCGGGGTGGCCTGCGCTTTTTTCGTGGCGTCGCGCAGCTTCTTCAGATCACTGAGCAGCTGCGCGCGTTGCTTGTCGTTTTCCAGCGACTTGATCACTTCGTCCAGCGACTGGCCGAGGGGTTCCACGGCTTCAGGCTGCGGTTTGGAAGTGTTGAGCAGGCCGGGCAGACCGACTGCCTGGGCGGGTGCCAGCGGCAGCAGCGTCATCAGGCAGACAAGCAGCAGACCGGGCAAAGCAAAAAGACGAGCAAACACCAGAAGACAACCTCGCGATAGGCGGATGCGCTGGAGTGTACGAGGCCCCTTGGCGCAATGCGAGCCGGGCGCGGTCATTCGTTGAGTTTGGCGAGGATCTTGTAGACCACCGTGGCGAGGATCATCAGCATGCCGATCCACATGGCGAACACCCCGGCGTTCTTGTCGCGGAAGTTGAAGCCGATGGCCAGCAGGATCATTCCGCTGAGGATGGGAATGAGCATGGCGTGGAAGGAGGACATCGAGATCATGGAGACTGCCTTGTCTGTAGAGGATTCTTGCAGTCTAGGCGGGTTTTCGAGGCAGGGTGTGATGTGGCTCAGGAATGCATCAGGCCGAGAGGATTCTGCTGTCTGCACAGGCGCTTTCGCGAGCAGGCTCGCTCCCACAGGTTGATTGGCATTCCAAGGGGAGATGACTGGCTCCCACAATGAAATGCAGTTCAATTGTGGGAGCGAGCCTGCTCGCGAAGCTTTTCAGCCTTTATGGCAATTCACGGCTGGCATAAAACGCGCTGAGCACTTTGACCAGATGCGCCAGATCATGGCTGCCGCACAGTTCGCGAATCGAGTGCATGGCAAAGGTCGGCAGGCCAATGTCGACGGTGCGCACACCCAGATGGCTGGCGGTGATCGGGCCAATGGTCGAACCGCAACCCATGTCGCTGCGCACCACGAAGCTTTGCACCGGGACTTCTTCGGCCATGCACAGATGGCGGAAGAAGCCGGCGGTTTCGCTATTGGTAGCGTAGCGCTGGTTGCTGTTGACCTTGATCACCGGGCCGGCGTTGAGTTTCGGGCCGTGGTTGGCATCGTGCTTGTCCGCGTAGTTGGGATGCACGCCGTGGGCGTTGTCGGCCGACACCAACAGGGATTTCTGGATGGTGCGGACGAACTCGTCGCCTTCCGGCAACAGGCGGCGCAGGGTCTGTTCGAGCATCGGGCCGTCGGCACCGCACGCCGAGCAGGAGCCGACTTCTTCGTGGTCGTTACAGACCAGCACGCAGGTTTCGTCGGTCTCGGCGGTGAGCAACGCTTGCAGGCCGGCGTAGCACGACAGCAGGTTGTCCAGACGCGCACCGGCAATGAAATCGCCGTTCAGGCCGATCACCGCCGCGCTTTGCGTGTCGTAGAAACTCAGCTCGTAATCCAGCACCACGTCGGCGTTCAGGCCGTGTTCGCGGGCCAATTGATCAGTGAGCACGGCGCGGAAATCGACGCGCTCGTCACCGGCGAATTGCGCCAGGATCGGCGGTAGTTCGGTCTGCGCGTTGATCGCCCAGCCCTGGTTGGCTTCACGGTTGAGGTGAATGGCCAGGTTGGGAATGATCGCGATCGGTGCCTTGAAGTCGATCAACTGGCTCTCGACCTTGCCGTCACGGCGGAAGGTCACGCGGCCGGCGAGCGACAGATCGCGGTCAAACCACGGCGCCAGCAGCGCACCGCCGTAGACTTCGACGCCCAGTTGCCAGAAACCCTGACGCTGCAGTTCCGGTTGCGGCTTGACCCGCAGGCACGGGCTGTCGGTATGGGCGCCGACCAGACGGATACCGTCGTGCAGTGGCGAGTTGCGGCCCATTTTGATCGCGACGATCGAGGAGTCGTTACGGGTGACGTAATAGCGGCCGTTGGCCTCGGTGGACCATGGCTCGCGCTCGTCGAGGCGCACATAACCGGCGGCCTCCAGACGCTGAACGAGGCTGGCGGTGGCGTGGAACGGGGTAGGGGAGGCCTTGAGAAAGTCGATCAGGCCCTGGTTCAACTCTGCGCGCATAAGAAACTCCAGACAGCAATGGGCGGGAGTTTAACTTATTGGCCGGGGAATTGAATCCGGACCGGATCCCCTGTGGGAGCGAGCCTGCTCGCGAAAGCGATTGATCAGGCAACATCAATGCTGAATGTGATAGCGCTTTCGCGAGCAGGCTCGCTCACCCATGGGGCCGGTGCTGGCTGTCAGAACGGGGCGGGGCACTCGAAGCGCAGGCGTTCGCCGGTTTGCGGATGAGTGAAGCTGAGCATGCTCGCGTGCAGGCACAGACGTGGCCAGGCCGCCAGCGCCTGCTCGTGGGCGTACAGCCCGTCACCGAGCAGCGGATGGCCGATCGACAACATGTGCACGCGCAATTGATGCGAGCGCCCGGTAATCGGTGTCAATTCGACCCGGCACCAGTCGCCGCACCGTTCCAGCACCTTCCAGAACGTCAGCGCATGTTTGCCGAATTCGTGATCGACCACATGCCGTGGCTTGGTCGGTGGGTCGTAGCGCAGGGGCAGGTCGATGCTGCCGCTGTCCAGTTCCGGCTGACCCCAGGCCAAAGCGGTGTAGGCCTTTTCGGTTTCGCGATCATGAAACTGCCGCGACAGCTCGCGATGGGTGTCGGCATCCCGGGCCAGCAGAATGATGCCGGAGGTTTCCCAGTCCAGGCGATGGACGATGCGCGCTTCCGGGTAGCCGTTTTCCTGCAAGCGGGTAATCAGGCAGTCCTTGTTGTCGTCAGCGCGCCCGGGCACCGAGAGCAGCAGGGTCGGTTTGTCGACCACCAGTACGGCGGCGTCCTCATGGATGATGCGGATGTTGGACAGCGGCATTAAAACAGCCTCGTAACAAATGCCAACGGCGGCTCGGAGCTGCTGATAACCCTGTAGGAGCTGCCGAAGGCTGCGATCTTTTGACTTTGAAGATCAAAAGATCGCAGCCTTCGGCAGCTCCTACACGAGCATCAACAGTCCGAGCCGCCGTAGCGACTGCCGGATCGACTCAGCGATCGGGCAGGGTGATGTTGAGTTCCAGAATCGAGCAACTGCCCTGGCTTTCCAGTGCAACATGTACGTCGTCGTTGCCGATGTTGACGTACTTGCGGATCACGTCGACCAGTTCCTTCTGCAAGGCTGGCAGGTAATCCGGCGTGCTGCGCTGGCCGCGCTCATGCGCCACGATGATCTGTAGACGCTCTTTCGCTACCGAGGCGGTACTTGGCTTTTTGTTGGCACGAAAGAAGTCAAAAAGGTTCATTACCTACCTCCAAACAGGCGCTCGAAGAATCCCTTCTTCTCGACATCGAGGAATCGGTGGGCTTTTTCTTTGCCCAGCAGGCGGTCGACGGTATCGCTGTAAGCCTGACCGGCATCGCTCTGGTCGTCGAGAATCACCGGCACGCCCTGGTTGGAAGCCTTGAGCACTGCCTGGGATTCCGGGATGACGCCGAGCAGGGTCACCGAGAGGATTTCCTTGACGTCTTCAACGCCGAGCATCTCGCCCTTTTCAACACGCTCCGGGTGGTAGCGGGTGATCAGCAGGTGTTCCTTGATCGGGTCTTCGCCACGTTCGGCGCGGCGCGATTTGCTTGCCAGCAGGCCGAGCATGCGGTCCGAGTCACGTACCGAGGACACTTCCGGGTTGGTCACGACGATCGCTTCATCGGCGAAATACATGGCCAGGTGCGCACCTTTCTCGATGCCCGCCGGGGAGTCGCAGACGACGAACTCGAATTGTTCCTTGAGCTCCATCAGGACTTTTTCCACGCCTTCGACGGTCAGCGCGTCTTTGTCGCGGGTCTGGCTGGCCGCCAGTACGTAGAGGTTTTCCAGGCGCTTGTCTTTGATCAGTGCCTGTTGCAGGTTGGCTTCGCCGTTTACCACGTTGACGAAGTCATACACCACGCGGCGCTCGCAACCCATGATCAGGTCGAGGTTACGCAAGCCCACGTCGAAGTCGACGATCACTGTTTTGTGGCCGCGCAGAGCGAGACCGGTACCGATAGCGGCGCTGGTGGTGGTCTTACCCACACCACCCTTGCCGGATGTAACCACGAGAATCTTGGCCAAGGTGTTTCACCCCTAAGGAAGAAGGACTGTTCAGCCCCTGAAAAACATCTCTTGAAAACTACTGCAGTCGGACAGCCTTGGCTGGAATTTGGCTTTGGGCCTTTTTCCTACTTCGTTTGAGCCGTTTTCGCTACGTTTTAGAGATGCTTGGAAAATGCGGCAGTATCCGTTAAAGCCGAATGATGTTCAACACGTCGCCTGACAGGCTGACCTGGACGCCCGAGCCCCACATCGGATCGCGACGCAAATCCTCGGAGACCTTGTAATGACCGGCGATGGAGATCAGTTCAGCGCTCAATTGCTGACAGAAAATCCGTGCCTTGGTGTCACCTTTGACGCCGGCCAGCGCACGGCCGCGCATCGGGCCGTATACATGGATGTTGCCATCGGCAAGAAGTTCCGCCCCCGGACTGACCGAAGAGACCACGACCAGATCGCCACCCTGGGCATATATCTGTTGGCCACCACGTACTGGCGTGGTGATTACGCGGGTCGGTTTGACGCTCGGCTCAGGCGGCTTTTCCGGCTTCTTTTTGACTTCGGCTTCCGGCGTCTCCAGCGGGCGCTCGCGGGCGCCGGAGGGCGGTAGCACGGGGATGTCGATGGCGATGGCGGCGGCGATGTCTTCGATGCGGCTGGCGCGAATGGCCAGGGTACGCAGACCGTGCTGACGGCAGACGCGCATCAGCCCCGGCAGGTCAACCGCGCCCTGATTCGGCGGCAGTTTGTCCAGCGCCAGGACCAGCGGTGCATTGCTGAAAAAATTCGGCGCCTGGGCGACTTTCGCGGCCAATTGCCGATCGAGGCTTTCGAGGTCGTTACGGGCCAGTTCCAGCACAGTGATGGCCAGCATGCTGCCCTTGAGCTGGAATACGGGATCTTGGTCTAACGGGTCGGTTTGGCTCATGTCGGCATACAACGGCTTGTCACTAAAAGTGCCGAGACTTATAACGAGAACGCCCGCGAGCCGCAAGCCGGGTCGAACGATGTAGAATGCGCGGCCACTGTATTTACGGAAGCTTTAATGGATCGCCCGCGTTTTCGAAAAGCATATCTTGCTCCGCGCTTCTGGCCGCTCTGGTGCGGCCTGGGGCTTTTGTGGCTGATCGTGCAGCTGCCGTATCCGGCGCTGCTGACCATCGGTCGAGTTTTGGGCGCGTTGATGTATCGCGTCGCCAGTGACCGGCGAACCATCGCCCGGCGCAATCTGGAATTGTGCTTCCCGGAAAAATCCGCCGCCGAGCGCAAACGCCTGCTCAAGGAAAACTTCGCCTCCACCGGCATTGCCTTTTTTGAAATGGCGATGAGCTGGTGGTGGTCGCGCGAGCGTCTGGCGAAACTGGCCCACGTCGAAGGCCTTGAACATCTGCAGAAGGCCCAGCGCGAAGGCAAAGGCGTGATTCTCATGGCCGCGCATTTCACCACCCTGGAAATCGGCGCGGCGCTGCTCGGCCAGCAGCACACCATCGACGGCATGTACCGCGAACACAAAAATCCCTTGTTCGACTTCGTCCAGCGCCGTGGCCGCGAGCGGCACAATCTCGATTCGCTGGCGGTGGAGCGCGATGACGTACGCGGCATGCTCAAACTGCTGCGCTCGGGACGGGCGATCTGGTATGCGCCGGATCAGGATTACGGCGCCAAGCAGAGCATCTTCGTGCCGCTGTTCGGCATTCAGGCCGCCACCGTCACTGCGACGACCAAGTTTGCACGGCTGGGCAAAGCGTTGGTGGTGCCGTTCACTCAGGAACGTCTGGCCGACGGCAGTGGTTACCGCCTGGTGATTCATCCGCCGCTGGAAGACTTCCCCGGCGAAAGCGAGGAGGCCGATTGCATCCGCATCAATCAGTGGGTCGAGAGTGCTTTGCGTGCCTGCCCCGAGCAGTATCTGTGGGCGCATCGGCGCTTCAAGAGTCGCCCACCGGGCGAGCCGAAGCTTTATCCCAAGCGTCGTTGATTCACCCGTACTGACAAGCACTGTGGAGTGTTGCGATGAGTCCTGCTGAACCGGTCACAGGTTTGATTCTTTCCGGCGGCGGGGCCCGGGCGGCTTATCAGGTCGGGGTGCTGGCGGCGATTGCCGAGTTGCTGCCGGTCGGCGCGGACAATCCGTTTCCGGTGATCGTCGGCACCTCGGCCGGGGCGATCAATGCGGTCAGCCTGGCCAGTGGCGCCACGGACTTTCGCGCCGCCATCGAACGCCTGACCCAGTTCTGGCAGGGCTTTCGCAGCCACCGCGTGCTGCGCAGCGACTGGCCGGGCGTGATCCATCAAGCCAGCCGCTTCGTCAGCCACAGCCTGCTCGGTCTCGGTCGACAGATGCCGGTGGCGCTGCTCAACAGTTCGCCGCTGCGCGAACTGCTCGAGGAAAAACTGCACCTGCCCGGCATCGCCGAATCCATCGCGCGCAAGCAATTGCATGCGGTGGCGGTGACCGCGTTCGGCTACGAATCGGGGCAAGCGGTGACGTTCTATCAGGGCGGCGGCACCATCGACGCTTGGCTGCGGCACCGCCGCATCGGTGTGCCGACGCAGCTGTCGGTTGATCATCTGTTGGCCAGTTCAGCGATTCCGCTGTTGTTCGCGCCGGTGAAAATCGGCGAGGAATATTTCGGTGACGGCGCAGTACGCCAGTCGGCGCCGATCAGCCCGGCGCTGCATCTGGGTGCCAGTCGCGTGCTGGTGGTGGGCGTCAGCGGCAACCCGCGCGGCGTCGATCCGCAGCAGCCGCTGGAGCGCGCCTACAGCGGCCAGCAACCGACGCTGGCGCAGATCGGCGGGCACATGCTCAACAGCACGTTCATCGACAGTCTGGAGAGCGATATCGAGTTGCTGCAGCGTCTGAATCAGTTCAGTCATTTGCTCCCGGCCGGCACGCCGACCCGTGCGCTGGGTGTGGCGCCGGTGGAGGTGCTGGTGATTGCGCCGAGTCAGCCAATCGACGAAATCGCAGCACGGCATCGCCAGGAGCTGCCAGCGGCGTTGCGCCTGTTTCTGCGCGGGCCGGGCGCGACGAAGACGAGCGGGGCGGGGGTGCTCAGTTATCTGCTGTTCGAAGCCGGGTATTGCAGCGAGTTGATCGAGTTGGGGCGGCGGGATGCGTTGGCCAAGCGCGAGGAGCTGTGCCGGTTTTTGCGGATATCCGAGGCGGTTTCAGCCTGACATTTGCGGCGCGGCTATCGCTGGCAAGCCAGCTCCCACAGGGGCATGTGTCGTTCACAATTTACATGGAAACCTGTGGGAGCTGGCTTGCCAGCGAAGGCGTCGGAGAGGACGCCGCCGGGTCAGAAGTGGAACTTGACCAGGAAGCTCGTGGTGCTCTGATCGGTCTTGAAGTACTGGCTGTCCTTGATCCCGTACTTGTCCGACCAGTAGTCGTACTCCACACCGACATACAACTGCTTCTCGCCGAAATTCAGCGCCTTGCCCAAGTCGTATTTGACCTGCGGGTTGAAGTGCAGGTTGGCGTGGTAGTCGCCCTTGGAATTGGAGTCGTTGTCGACCACCCAGTCCATGAAGCCGTCGATGAGGATGTTCGATTTGCCCACCGGGACGGTGTAGGACCAGACCGGGGTGATCTGCCAGACATTGTCACCGGCGCGTGCGCCCTGGGTGTGACGCTGGTAGAAGTTCAGCTGGAAGTAGTCGAAGCCCGGAATCGCCAGGTCGAAGCCCGGACCGATCAGGTACGACTCGGTATCGCCTTCACCGAACTCGTAGGTCATGGCCAGCAACACGTCAGTCACCGGGCCGAAGGCCAGTTTCTGATCGAAGATCTTGCCGAACGACAGGCGCGGGCTGAGCTCGCCGTAGTAGGTGTTGGAGCCGACGCCGCCATCATCCTTGCCGTTGTAGAAGATCTTGTCGATGAACAGGAAGTTGTCCCCATACTTCCAGGCATCGGCGTGCTCGAAGGTCACGGTCTGCTGAATGCGCGGGTTGACCTGGAAGTCCTTGCCATACAGGTAGGTCAGGCTGTTGTTCTGCCACTGCAGCAGGCCTTCGGCCATCGCCTGGCCGCCGGCGAACATCGATCCGGCCAGCATCAGGCTGGTGCACATACGTTTCATTCGGTTGCTCCCAAAGTAGGTGTTCCACGTTATTTTTTTAAGTTCGGCGCTCTGATGTGGCGCCTTTTTTCGTACCGCAAATTTCATCCGATCGGTCAGCTTTGAATGCTGGTAGCAAAAGCTGCGCCAAGGCTTTCGAAAAACCAAAAAACGCCCGTTCGGCTGCTGAAAAACAGTCGACGAGCGTGTTTTCGGGATGCCTCAGGACTGACCGCAGCCGGGATAAGTTGGCTTTTCGGTCAGAAATTGAATTCGGGCTTTTTTTTAGAGCGAATTCGGAAGGCCGCGGAGAATACTGACTCCTCGGCCAACGCTCAAGTGCCCCGCAACAGAGCACCGACGACAGGTATGGCGCACGGTTGCGGGCCATTTCAGAAGTGCACCTTCAGCAGCAGGCTGGCAGTGTTCTGGTTGGTATCGAACGCGTGGCTGTTTTCGATGCCGTATTTGTTCTTCCAGTAGCTGTACTCGGTGCCGACGTATACCTGTTTCTGGCTCCAGCCCAAGGCTTTGCCGAGGTCGTATTTGATCTGCGGATTGATGTGCAGGTTGGCGTGGTAGGTGCCGCGCGAGTTTTCGTCGTTGTCGACGACCCAGTCGAGGTAGCCGTCGATCAGCACATCGGAATTGCCCAGCGGGAAGCTGTAGGACCACGCGGGGGTGATCTGCCAGACACCATCGCCGGGGCGCGGGCCTTCGGTCTGGCGGCGGAAAATGTTCAGGGTGACGTAGTTGAAGCCGGGCACTTTCAGATCGAAGCCGGGACCGATCAGGTAGGCCTCGCTTTCGCCCTCGCCGTACTCGTAGGTCATCGCCAGCAGCACATCCTTGATCGGGCCGTACTCGATCTTGCGACCAAGGATCTTGCCGAACGACAGGCGCGGAGTGAACTCGCCGTAGAAAGTATGCGGCCCTTTGTTCGGGTCCTCCTTGCCGTTGTAGAAGATCTTGTCGACGAACAGAAAGTTGTCACCGTACTTCCACTTGTCGGCGTGCTCGAAGGTGACCGTCTGCTGATAGGACGGGTTGATCGCGAAGTTCTTGCCGTACAGATAGCTGAGGCTGTTGCTCTGCCACAGCAGCAGATCGCCGGCCATGGCCTGACTCGCGGCCAGCAGGCCGCCACTCAACAGAACGTTGCTTTGCGTGCGGATCATCTGTTGCTCCCTCTTGTTTTTATTGTTTGAGGCACAAGCAGTTGCGTAGCCCCTGTGGGAGCGAGCCTGCTCGCGAAGCGGTTGTGTCAGTCGCCATCAATGTGAATGACACAGCGCTTTCGCGAGCAGGCTCGCTCCCACAGGTGGCGTGGTGGCTTCAATCAGTGCGCATGGCAATCATTGATCGCCGCACGCTCCTTGCCGCCGAGGATGTTGAACAGCAGGTTCAGCGTCAGCGCGCTGAGGGTGGCCATGGCGATGCCGCTGTGGGTGATCGGGCTCATCCACATCGGCAGGTGGGCGAAGAATTCCGGACGCACCACCGGGATCAGGCCCATACCGATGCTCACGGCGACCAGCAACTGATTGCGGCGGTCACCGATGTCCGCCTCCTGGAGGATCTTGATGCCAGTCGCGGCGACCATGCCGAACATCGCAATCGCCGCACCGCCCAGCACTGCCGGTGGAATCGATGCCACTAGAAACGCCGCTTTCGGCAACAGGCTGAGGACGATCAGCAGACCGCCGGCAACGATGGTCACCGAACGGCAGCGCACGCCGGTCATCTGCACCAGGCCGATGTTCTGCGCGAACGAGGAGTGGGTGAAGGTGTTGAAGAAACCGGCGAAGAACGACGCGCCGGCATCGCACAACAAGCCACGACGGAGCATGCGCGGGCAGACTTCCTGGCCGGTGATCTTGCCCAGCGCGAGGAACATCCCGGTGGACTCGACGAAAATGATCACCACCACCAGGCACATCGACAGAATCGGCGCCAGCTCGAATTTCGGCATGCCGAAATGCAGCGGGGTGACGAACTGAATCCACGGTGCGCTGGCCATGCCGCTGAGGTCGACCATGCCGATCGCGCCGCACAGTACGTAGCCCAGGCACATGCCGATCAGTACCGAAATATTGACCCAGAATCCGCGCATGAAGCGATGAACCAACAGAATGGTCGCCAGCACCAGCGCAGCGATGGCCAGATAAATCGGCGAACCGAATTGCGCGGCGTCGACACCGCCACCGGCCCAGTTCACGGCCACGGGGAACAGCGATAAACCGATCGAGGTGATGACGGTGCCGGTCACCAGCGGCGGGAAGAAACGCACGACCTTGGACATGAACGGCGCGATCAGCATGCCGAAGAAACCGGCAGCGATCGTTGCACCGAAGATGCCTTGCAGACCGATGCCGGGCATGCCGGCCATGGCCACCATGCTGCCGACCGCAGCGAAACTGGCGCCCATCATCACCGGCATGCGAATGCCCATCGGGCCGATGCCGAGCGACTGCACGATAGTGGCGATGCCGGCGACCAGCAGGTCGGCGTTGATCAGGAAGGCGATTTCTTCACGACTCAGGCCAGCGGCCTGTCCGATGATCAGCGGCACCGCGATGGCACCGCCGTACATCAGCAGAACATGTTGCAGACCGACCAGGATCAGTTGCAAAAGGGGCAAACGCTGAATGGCGGGTGCGTCGGGGATGCGCGCTTTGGACAGCTCGGACATGCAACACCTCGGATCTTTTTTATTCTTGTGATTAACAGCTGCCGGGTTGCTTGCAGCTGTTTCTTTGCATCAGGGGGACCGCGGAGCGGCCATTCGCGGGCAAGCCCGCTCCCACACAGGCAATGCAAAACCCTGTGGGAGCTGGCTTGCCAGCGATGCTTTTAACGATTAATTGGTTTGTGCTCCCTGGGCAATCCAGGCACCGATCAGGTCACGTTCCTGCTGGGTCATCTGGGTGATGTTGCCCAAAGGCATGATCTGCGTGGTGATGGCTTGCGCCTGAATGCGCGCGGCGTTCTGGCGGATCTGCTCGGGGGTGTCGAACATCACACCGGCCGGGGCTGCGCTGAACAACGGGCTGGTCGGCTTGGACGAGTGGCACACCGTGCAACGCTCTTGAATCACGTTGTGCACTTTGTCGAAACCGGGGCCGGCATTCGAGGCTTGCGCGGGTGCCGCCGCAGGGGCTGCGGGTGCCGCAGGTTGCGCCGCTTCGGCCGGTTTCGCGCCACCGCCCAGTGCCGTTTCCGGCAGCGGTTGGTACTCGATTTTCGCCGGTGCCTTGGCCACTTCAGGTGCAGTCGACATCGGCGTCGGGCCGGTGACGTAGGCCAGGCAGATCATGCCCACCGCTGCCACCGGCAGGGTCCAGGCAAACTTGTGGCTGTCGTGACGGGTGTTGAAGTAGTGACGCACCAATACCGCCAACACCGCGATCCCGGCGAGGATCAACCAGTTGTACTGGCTGCCGTAAGTGCTCGGGAAGTGGTTGCTGATCATGATGAACAGCACTGGCAGGGTGAAGTAGTTGTTGTGTCGCGAACGCAGCAGACCCTTGGCCGGCAGGGCCGGATCCGGCGTGCGGTTCTCGGCGATCGCCGCGACCAGTGCCCGTTGCGCCGGCATGATGATGCGGAACACGTTGCCGACCATGATGGTGCCGATGATCGCGCCGACGTGCAGGTACGCACCACGACCGCTGAACACTTTGCTGAAGCCATAGGCCGCGGCAATGATCAGCACGAACAGGATGAAGCCGAGCAGGGCGGGTTTCTTGCCCAGGGCCGAATCGCAGAGGAAGTCGTAGACGAACCAGCCGACGATCAGCGAGCCGATACCGATGGCCACGCCTTCAGGACCGCTGAGGCCGCTGCCGGGTGCCACGAGGTAGAGCACCGGATTGGAGTAGAACACCACGCACAGCAGCGCGATCCCCGACATCCAGGTGAAGTAGGCTTCCCACTTGAACCAGTGCAGGTTGTCCGGCATGGACGGTGGGGCCAGTTTGTATTTTTCCAGGTGGTAGATGCCGCCGCCGTGGATCGCCCACAGATCACCGGCCAGACCGGTTTTCGGGTTGACGCGGTTGAGGTTGTTCTCCAGCCAGACGAAGTAGAACGACGCGCCGATCCAGGCCACGCCAGTGATCATGTGAACCCAGCGCACGCTCAGGTTCAGCCATTCCAACAGATGTGCTTCCACAGTCTTTACCTCTCGCCTGTCACTCTTGTTGTCGAGTGATCAGACCTTCTCTTATTGGTGGGGGGCGAGGATCAACCGCTCATCCTCTTTGAAAAAATGCTCATCGCAGTTATTGCCTGTGCCACTGCGATCAACCACCAGGAAGTCATCCCGCTTTTCGATCGTCAGCACCGGGTGGTGCCAGACGCCGCGATGGTAATTGATGCCCTGCCTGCCGTTGGTGACGAAGGCGCGGACCAAGCCTGATACAGGTGCATCGCCAACTGGCGCGACCACGATCAGAAAGGGGTTGCCGAGCAGCGGAATGAAAGCCTGGCTGCCCAGCGGATGGCGTTCCAGCATGCAAACGGTCAGCGGCATGTCCTGCGCGTCGGCGCGGAAAATACTGATGATCGCGTTGTCCTCAGGCTGAGCGGTTTCGACCGTCGCCAGTTTGTGGAAGCGCATGGTCGAACCGTTGTTGATCATGAAGTGATCGCTGCCGTCGGTTTCGATCACGTCACCGAAAGGGGCGAAGGCTTCTTTGGTCAGCGGTTCAATCGTCAGTGTGCGCATGCTGTTCTTCTTTTCGTTGAGTGATCGTTCCCACGCTCTGCGTGGGAATGCAGCCCGTGACGCTCCGCGTCACATCCAAAGCGGACGCAGAGCGTCCAGTGATGCATTCCCACGCAGAGCGTGGGAACGATCATTGCAGTGTTATTTAGCGACCTTGCCCAATACACGCAGGCGACTCACGCCACCATCCGGGAACACGTTCAGGCGGATGTGGGTGATCGGGCCGAGTGCCTTGATCTGCTCGACGAAGGTATGTTCGGCGTGCATTTCCAGCTTCTGGCTTGGCAACAGTTCGCGCCAGAACAGCGACTGGGTTTCGATCTGGCTGTCGGTGCCGCCTTTCACGAACGCGCCCTGGATCGAGCAGGTGTCCGGGTAGTTGCCTTTGAAGTGCAGGGTGTCGACGACGATCTTCTCGATCTCGCCCGGATGACCCAGCGCGACGATTACCCAGTCATTGCCCGGTGTGCGACGACGCGCGGTTTCCCAGCCGTCGCCCATGTTGATGCCACGGCCCGGGTTGAGGATGTTGCTCATGCGGCCGAAGTGTTCGTCGGAGCATGCAAGGGCGCGGCCACCATTAAGGGCTGCTGCCAAGTCCACTTGCTCGTTGTCGCCCACAGCGGACCAGTCGCGGAACGGAATGCCGTATACGCGCAGACGGGCAACACCACCGTCCGGGTAGATGTTGAAGCGCAGGTGGCTGAACGCTTTGTCGTTGCTGATTTCGTGGTAGTGGTGGCTGTTGCCCTGCAACTCGACGGCCGAGAGCACTTCGGTCCACTGGGTGTTGTCATCCGGCTCGCCCGAGGCCAGGAAGCACGCTTCCAGCGAGGCCGACGGCGGATAGTTGCCGGTGAAGAATGAAGTGTCGATGTCCACGCCTTTGATCGAGCCCGGTACGCCCAGACGGATCACCGCGCTGTCGTAACCTTCGAAGCGCTTGCGGCGCGACTCCCAGCCGTCCATCCACTTGCCGTTGTCATCGAACACGCCCTCCTTCCATACGGCCGGGGTCGGTTGGAACAGACGATTGGCGTCTGCGAACCAGTCATCGGTGACCGAAATGATCTTGGTGCCCAGACGGGCGTCGGCCAGGTTGACGTATTTTTCGAAAGGTACGGCGTAAGCTTTCATTCTTCTTGTCTGCCTTTGATAAGTTGGCTGGGGATGCTCGCAGGGCCCTGGGCGTTTGCGCGTTCATTCACGCTCGGGCCAGGCTTGCTAAAGAGTCAGTAAACGGAACAGGGCAATCTTGTTGATCTCCGCCAGCGCGCATTTGAACTCGGCTTCCACCGAATTGTTGATGCGCGTTTCGAACGCCGCGAGGATCTGATGCCGGTTGCTGCCTTTTACCGCCATGATGAAGGGAAACTTGAACTTGGCTTTGTAGGCGTCGTTCAGCTCGGTGAAGCGCTGGAACTCTTCGGCCGTGCATTGGTGAATACCGGCGCCAGCCTGTTCATTGGTGCTGGCTTCGGTCAGTTGGCCCTGGACGGCGGCTTTGCCGGCCAGGTCCGGGTGAGCGTTGATCAGGGCCAGCTGGCTGGCATGATCGGCGCTCAACAGGATATCGCTCATGCGCTGATGCAGGGTTTCGATCTCGTCGATCGAAGCGTCCGCACCGAGGTCGTAGGCCTTTTCGGCCACCCATGGCGAATGTTCGTAGATGTCGGCGAAGGCTTTGACGAAAGCGTCGCGGCTCAGGGTCGACGGTTGCAGGGTTTGAAAGCGGCTCATTTTGCAGTCCCTTGGTACGGGTGGGTTTCTTGCCAGTGGCGTGCGATGTCGACGCGACGGCTGAACCACACCTGTTCATGACTTTTGGCGTATTCGATAAAGCGCTTGAGCGAAGCGAGGCGACCAGGACGGCCGATCAGGCGGCAGTGCAGACCGATCGAAAGCATTTTCGGCGCCTCGGCACCTTCGGCGTAAAGCACGTCGAACGCGTCTTTGAGGTATTCGAAGAAATCGTCACCCTTGTTGAAACCCTGCACTTGCGTGAAGCGCATGTCGTTGGTGTCGAGGGTGTAGGGGATCACCAGATGCGGTTTGCCGGTCGGGTTGTTCGGTTCCCAGTAGGGCAGGTCGTCGTCGTAGGTGTCGCAGTCGTAGAGGAAACCGCCTTCTTCCATGACCAGGCGACGGGTGTTCGGCCCGGTGCGGCCGGTGTACCAGCCCAGCGGACGTTCGCCGGTCAGTTCGGTGAGGATGCGGATCGCTTCGAGCATGTGCTCGCGTTCCTGCGCTTCGTCCATGTACTGGTAGTCGATCCAGCGGTAGCCGTGGCTGCAGATTTCATGGCCGGCCTCGACCATCGCACGGATCACGTCCGGGTGACGCTGGGCGGCCATGGCCACGGCGAAGATGGTCAGCGGAATATCGAATTCCTTGAACAGCTTCAAAATGCGCCAGACGCCGGCGCGGCTGCCATACTCGTAAAGCGATTCCATGCTCATGTTGCGCGCGCCTTGCAGCGGCTGAGCGGCGACCATTTCAGACAAGAAGGCTTCGGACTCCTTGTCGCCGTGCAGAATATTGCGCTCGCCACCCTCTTCGTAATTGAGTACGAAGGACAGGGCGATCCGGGCATTGCCCGGCCAGTGTGGGTGAGGAGGGTTACTGCCGTAACCGATCAGGTCGCGTGGGTAGTCAGCGCTCACTGCAGTCTTCCTTCTTGTACGTTGACAGATTGGTGTGGCGGCCTGGCAGGCTGGCGTCACAGCGATGGGCTGATTGTATACAACTTTATTTACATTTTGTAAGCCTGAATTTTCGCATTTTTCACCGGCTGTCATCTTTTGCTGCTAATGGTTCCAGCCTGCAAGAAACCTGCCTGACCAGTCAGCTACTGAATAGAAGGTTCAATGATCAGGCGCTTTGCCTGCGAATTGGTGATAAAGACCCGCATGGCGGGGGTGACGCGAAAAATGTCGTTTTTATTGTGTACAATTTTTTTGAAAAGTGTCTTAATCAGTCGCTCGCCGCAGCGTTTCGTGCTCTGAAACGGTGCGGTCTCCTTTTCAACTGACTTCGGGAGGCGCGAAGTCTGACCGCTTGTTGCGGCCAGGCGCGCAGAATCAATGGGACGTTTGACAACACACGTTTTGGACGCTGCACACGGTTGCCCGGGCAGCTCGATCAAGGTCGAGCTGTACCGCGTTGAAGGATCGCAGCTGGAATTGGTCGCCAGTGCGACAACCAACAGTGATGGCCGGGTCGATGCGCCGTTGCTGCAAGGCGACGATTATCGCACCGGGGTTTATCAGGTGCAGTTCCATGCCGGCGATTACTACCGCGCCCGTGGCGTACAACTGCCCGAGCCGGCGTTTCTCGATGTCGTCGTACTGCGTTTCGGCATTTCCGCCGAGCAGGAGCACTATCACGTGCCCCTGCTGATTTCGCCTTACAGCTATTCCACGTATCGGGGCAGCTGACCCCCAAGCAGCTGCCCCCACCGGGAAGCGACTGCGCATATAGCTTCTTTGGTCTTTCGCCCGCTCACACTGCGGGCTTTTTTATGCGTGTTTACGGCGCAACTGCCGGCGCAGTCGAGTCTCGGGTCAACGCTCGCGAATAATGAACACCGAGTCTGGCGTGGACGCAACCTTCAATACGCCTCCTATCAGCCATACCACCTTGTTCCGCGTCGCTGCATCGGTCAGTGCGGTGAAGGCGTCCTGACCGATTCTGGCGGGCAAGCTCGGTTCTGTCAGTTCGTTGCCAGGAACGTGAGTCAGGCCGGCTTGACTGATTGCTCCCAGTTTCAAAAAGAAGATTTGATCGTGACCGGCTCGTTTGAATACCAGCGTCGGCATTCTGTGTTCATAGGTCAGTGGAAACAGCTCGTAACCACAGCCGACCAGCAACGCGCCGAGCAATCGCCGCAGATTCAGATCTGATGGATAGGTCTTGTAATGATTCCAGGCGGAGGAGAAGTGCTGTGGATCAAAGGTCAGGCGTTGCAATTCGCTGTCGGTCTGGGAAGGCATCGGGATAAGCCGCTTGCCCCCCAGGTCGATGTCTGGCGCTATGGCGAGCATATTCAGCGGGTCGGCAAAATCAGGCGCTGTGGAAAACGGCAGTTGCTTCCATTGATGCAAGACGGCCTGAACGTTGATCAGGCCGGTGCCGGTAATCGTCGGGGAATGATCGGCGAGTTCGAATAACCTGCGGGCAACGGCTGTCGTTGTCGCTTGCGAAAAATCAGGGAACGCGCGAGCGACGGACGTTGTTATCGGCTCTTCGAAAAACCGTTTGCCCGGATGGACTTCACCTGGATCGCTGCCGATTCGAAACGTCGCCACCGGCTGTTGCTCGGGGGCGTTTTTCAGCATGTTCTCGAAAGCGTCGAAACCGCTCGGGAAAAACTCGGGATGACATACGAAATACACTGTGGGCGCCGTATTCGAGCCAACCGGAACGATTGGATAATGCAGCCAGCCAAGCTGTACCGATTCGGTGTGCGCAGGTTTGTTCAGATGCCCCCAGGGAAGCCAGAAATACGGCGTCTGGTCGTTGTCAGAGGACGGCTTGGCTGTCGACGCGGTTAGCGTCTCTGCGGCTTCGGCAAGTCGGGGACGCTTGCTCGGGCCAGGTGTTGCCTGGTCGGTCTGTTCGCCTGGCTGGCTGGATTGGGCTGGCGTTTGCGATGGCTTCGCCCCTGGCGGTTTTTGTCGCCAGAAAACAGTGCCGGGGATTTGCTCGAAGAAAACGTCGGGGGCATTGCTCGTCGAGGCAAACGCTTGTTGGTATTCGCCATCGTTGTTTTTGCGCACCATGACCGTGCCGTCCACCGTCGTTACGAAGGTCTGCCTGAGTCTGTTGTATCGAAGGCCCTCCGTTGCCAGCTCAGGCTTGCTCAGCGTCATGGCGTCGGCAGGCGAGATGTATGAGGGCAGGTTGGGGGTGGCGGATGCAGGCCGGTTGGATAGCCTCTCGGGCCGCCGGATCTGCCAAGTCGTCTGACCCTCGAGGCGCGTCAGGGGCAGGCCGGGCACACCGGGTGCGAAGGTCAGAGGCACATGATAATTGCCTTGCCCGTCCTGCTCGACGACGAACTGGCCTTCATTAGCGATCTGAGCGTACGTGCGCTGATCCGGTCCGGTGAACAAACCTTCGTTCTGCGCCACGGGTACCAGTTCGTGGAAACGCTCTCGCGGCCAGGCGATTGCGTTACGAGTGGCGCTGAAGTTCTCCGTTGCATCCGGCAAGGCGTGAACAGTAACTGTGGGCGGTGTGCTGGCTGCGGCAGATGTGCTTGCCGCTTGACCGACGGCCGGTGAATCGATGCCCAGAAGCAGGGCGTCAGGCATGTCCAGGCCCATACGGCTGACGAGAGGCGGTGAGCCGGAATGTCCAGCATCGGGGGCATTGGGTGGTTTTACTGCAGGGACTTTTTTGGGTGACTTGGCCATGGGGAATGCTCGGTAAAAGAGCGCGCAGACGCGTGCAAGTGCCGCGTAGACAGCAACGCTCGAAAAAATGGGTTTATTGACGAACGACCGGCGAATTACGCGGGAGGCACTTTCATCACAGAAACGGGGCCGAAAATGTTGGTTTGGTGGTTGCAGCGATTCACCACCTTTAAAGCAGACTTTTCGATGCGGGATTTGTCGGCACGCAATACCCAGCCATGCGCCGCAAAGTTGTAGCCCACGCGCGCGGTCTGGTCGTTAAGGCAGATAATGTTCCAGACTTTGACTTCGTCATTGGCCAATGCGGCAAGAGCTTGCGGGAGTGCTTTTGAGGCGTCGGGCTCTTCGAAAAAACGTGCATCGAGACCATCCAGATAGACACGGTCAAAGACCAGATCGACCGTATGCACAACTCCACCGGTGGTAATAACGCGGATCTGGTCTATCAAATCGTCGCTTTCATAGACAGGCAGATAAAAAGTGGTAGTGCCGATGGAAAGCCGGTTTTCTTCCAGTTTTATATCGACCTCGCCGAGCTGCGTTGCATCAAGTTCCCAAGTGGATGAGTAGGGAAGCCGCTCTTTGGCATTGGCGAGCGCGCCAGGAGTCGAGAGTCTGATAGTCATGTCAGGCAATACGTGGATGAGATAACTCGCACCCACTCCTTCATAGGCGTCCATGCTGGTTTGCACGGCCAGTGGTATCGGCATTGCGCAACTCCTCAAAGTGCCAAGCGAGTAACCCGCTTTCTCAGGCAGCGCATAAAAGCACTGTCGAGAACGACCCGTGAGTGGCACTTTCATCTGGGTTACCCAATGCCTCGAGACCGAGAAGTCAGTAAAGGCTGGCGGGGTGTCGGTTTCCGCTGTAAGACCAGCGTTTGCAACCACACCGTCCTTGAAAATCAACACATAACGGCCGAACGGTCGAACGGCCATGGTTCGCAGGATCTTGGTGATATTGTCGTGATCGTCTTCGCTACGCGCAGCCGAGTAATAATTCAGCTTGATGGTCTTCGCGCCGAAGTGATAGACGAGATGGCAACCGACAGTCAGTCGGTATGACTTGGGTTTGTCGGAGAAAAAATGCGCCTCGGCTTTTGTCAGCTCATCACTGGTGAAGTCCAGATATATCCGGGTTATGACATCCGGGCGTAAAACCGCGTAGAAAGTGTTGGCCTTGCCGGTTCTCGGTACGTAATAGCTCGCTTCCTTGCGATGTCGGATCCAGCATTCCGGCGCATAAATAATGATCGGTGTTACCGGTTTGCCACGTTTGACGAAAATTTCCGGTATATCGGCGGGGTGGCCATCCGGGATTGTTTCAGGCAGGTCAAGTCTGAAATGCCAATCATCACTGGTTATGAAAATCAGATTTTTGTTGCTCAGCTTTCTCGTGCCTTCGTTTTTCTTGTAAACGTCATGAATGGTCAATACGTTTTTGGGATTGTCATGAGTTTCGAACCCTGAGCGGATGACCAGGTCATTGCCCTCGATATTCCAGGACTCAATCAGGTCCTTGCGCCAATTCATGACGATATGACTGGTCTGTTCACCATCATCGATAATGGAAAAACGACCAGCCACATGCGCAATGTAATATTGATCCGCACCGGCGCCTCCCGACGCTTTTGCTTTTTCGTGGGAGAGGAATATCTGATCGTCTCCGGCGCCAGCTTCAATGATGTCGCTGCCCCGTGATTTGATGACGTTGTTTTGCGCAGTGCCGGTTACTACGCTTGCTGCGCGATGGACTGTTTCAATATTTTCGATACTGTCCAGCAAACTGTGCAGGATGGATATCTTGTTATTCTCGGCATCGACATCGCTGGTGATGATCTGCAATGTTCCGGCCAGCAAATCTATGTCATAGCCAGTTCTGTTCGTATCACGAGAGGAGTAATTGCCGCCAAGTACCAGTGTGTCATTTCCTGCGCCGCCGCTTAGCGTTGAATATTCTGCAACATGGCTGTCCTTTTCGAGGAAAGCGGCTGCGTTCTCAAACAGGAACTGGTCATTGCCTTCACCGCCCGACAGTTGTTTTTTTCCTGACTTGTAATAGAACGTGTTGGGTTTTTTTTCTACACCTTTGATCGAGTCGTTACCCTCGCTGAGAAACCACATAATGTTTTTGCCCTCTGCCGCAACTCCCAGTTCCGCGCCGGGTGTATCTTTTGTAACCCCTGCGCTTGCATCAATGATGTCATCGGTGCCTACCACTTCAGGGACATTGACCGACTCCCACGCATCCTGTTTGGTCCACCAGTTCCGTTTCCAGACCCGCGTCGGTTTCAGGCGTACATCAAACTTGCCATTGACGATGGCTTCGGTGCTCTCTTTCAAGGGGCCATCGAGTAGCGTTCTCGCGGTCTTTTTTAACTGCAATGAGTGTTGAAGTAGTGTTTTGGCCTTGATATAGCGGTTTTGAACGCTTTCGTCGACGTCCATCATGCAGAACGAAAACCATCCGCTACGCCACCGCTCGTCAACGGTTAATTCGATGTAGTCATCTATGTCGTCAACGATACGTACCGCACCGTAGACCTGCGAGCCAATGGCGAGAATCGCGCCGGCTGCAAGCCCGACGGGGCCGGCAAACGAGAAACCGGCCATCGCGGCAGTGCCGAGAATGACGGTCATGGCTGCACTGGTAATGCTCAGGCCAGCGCTGACGTAATGATCCATAGCCTCTTTGCCGGTGGCATTCTCAGCGGCGTTCATGGATCTCACGGCGGTAAAGATGTCGAAGGGCAGCGTCAGCATGCCGCCGACCAGACCGCCCGATCGACCCAGTCTGAGTGCGAAGCGTGTTCTGGCGAAGTCCCGGTAAGCATTCTGTCCGGCTGTGAGCATCTGCGTGGCTATTTTACTGACCGTGACATCGGCCGCGATGGAGGCCAGCTCCGATGCAATGCCCGCGCTGTTTATCGCTACTTCAGCACGGTTATCGGCTTTGATCGCGTCGATTACGCCACGAATCCCCATGAAAATGCCGAAACCCTGGATGCCCAGGCTGGAGCCCAGCGTCGCGTAGCTTTTGGTCAATGCCGCCCAGCGGGGATGATGTCTGGGGACGTGCACATGTTGTAGATCAAGCGACTGTGCTGCGCTCAGAAGTTTTACCAATTTGTCGCGGTAATTGCCGGCTACCTTTTCATTGGCATTGTTTTCCCCCAAGAGCTGAGGGGCGCCAAGCGGGCGCTGGCTGGCCATTTCAAACAGGAGCGTGGGTAACAAGTAGCTATCGCTGCCCGTTGAAGTTTTCAGAAAGTGTTCAACTTTATTGGCGTCGAACTGCAGGCTATTGATAAAAGAAAGTTTGGGGCGGCGAAAGAAGCTGTTCTGGCCATTCAATGGCTGACCGTCAATCGTTGCGCCTAGTCCGTCGAGTGCGGTACGGGTAATCGAAATATCGCCAATTTCCAAAGGGCCGAACACTTCGTCCACCATTTGCAATTGACTCGATTTTCCATTGGTTTGGCCATGGTCGATGGTTGAAGGTTTGTATTCGTTGGATTCATAGCCCAAATCCATAATTATGACGGTATCGGAAACAGGTTGCGTGTCCGCATGTATTGCAGGGTCGGTTTGTGCCGTTGCTTCGCGTATAAGTGTGGCCATTAGAACTTCCTTGTTCCGGCAATTGTTGTTAAGGCCAAGGATATTACGTTGGCCTTTCGAGACCTGTATATCGATGGGTTGTTGCTATCTATTGCATATCAGGGATTGGATGCTGCACTTAATTGATTCATGAACAACATGATCCTGCCCGAGATCCATTCCGGCAGGATAATCAATAGTGGCGCTTTTCAGTCAGTGGCTGCCAAGCAACGACGCCGCGCCAGCACCACCAAACAGTCCGGCACTCACCCGATTGAACCAACTCTGGCCTTTGCCGCTGCGCAAATAACGTGCGGCACCATTGGCACCCAGACCGTAAGCCAGTTTGCAGCACAGATCGAGCACTACCCAGGTCGCAATCATGATCAGTAACTGCGGCAGAAACGGTTGGTCTGCGCGGAGGAACTGTGGCAGAAACGCGGCGAAAAACAGGATGTCCTTAGGGTTGCTCGCACCCAGTACAAAAGCGCGTCCGAACAATGTGCGAAAACGCGGCACCGGTGCGGCTTCGGGTACTTCGGCGCCCATCGATGGCTGGCGCGACTGCTGCCAGCTCTGCCAGGCGAGATAAAAAAGGTACAGCGCACCGATGATTTTCAGCGCGCTGAACAACTGTTCCGAGGCCAGCAACAGAGCGCCAAGCCCCAGTGCCGAAGCGCTGAGCAGGCAGATCGAGGCGATCACGCCACCCAGGAACGCGGGGTACGACCTGCGTAAACCGTAATTCAGACTGTTGCTGATCATCAGCAATGACAGTGGCCCCGGGATCAGGATCACCACCAGTGCAGCGCCACTGAACAGCAGCCAAGTTTCCAGACTCATCGTTTTGCTCCTTTGTTGTTATCGAGATGTGCAAAAGCCCCACCGGTGAGGGTGAGGCTGGTTTGAAGCCTGAACCGCGCAGCGCTTACAGGAAGATGAACTTGGCGATGAAGATCGCGCAGAGCACCCACAGGCTGACGGAAATTTCCTTGTACTTGCCGGTGCCGGCCTTCAACGCGACGTAGGTAATAAAGCCCAGCGCGATGCCGTCGGCGACGGAGAAGGTCAGCGGCATCATGATCGCCGTGACAATCGCCGGAATGGCGTCAGTCGCCTCGTCCCATTCGATGTGGGCCATGCCGCCCATCATCAGCATCGCCACGTAAATCAGGGCACCTGCCGTGGCATAAGCGGGAATCATGCCAGCCAGCGGTGCGAAAAACATGGCCGCTATAAATAGCACACCCACGGTGACGGCGGTAAGACCAGTCCGACCACCAGCGGCTACGCCGGCGGCGCTTTCCACGTAACTTGTCACTGGGGGCACGCCAACCACGGCGCCGAATACGCTGGAGGCGCTGTCGGCCTTCATGGCTCGGGAAAGGTTCTCGATGCGACCGTCAGCGGCGACAAGGTTGGCGCGCTGGGCCACGCCCATCAGCGTGCCGGCGGTGTCGAACATGTGCACGAAGAGGAAGGCGAGCAC
Source organism: Pseudomonas sp. Sample_11 (assembly GCF_004307505.1). NCBI lineage: Bacteria > Pseudomonadati > Pseudomonadota > Gammaproteobacteria > Pseudomonadales > Pseudomonadaceae > Pseudomonas > Pseudomonas sp. Sample_11. The sequence continues at coordinate 36,480 of NZ_RCOD01000105.1, read as the reverse complement.
CACGCTGATCATGCTGACGTTGAACACGCCGGCTACGTTCATTGCCATCCAGGTCGGCGCCAGGCTCGGCGGCGCGGACATGATGCCCTCGTAGTGGACCAGACCCAGGCCCCAACCGGCGAGGGTGACGGTGATGATGCTGATCAGAATCGCACCGAACACGCGGTGGTAACTGAGGATCGCGATCATGAGGAAGCAGATCGCGGCGAGCAACGGACCGGGTTCGCGCAGCGAGCCAAGTTTGATCAGGGTGGCCGGGCTGTCGACGACGATGCCCGCAGTCTTCAGCCCGATCAGGCCCAGGAACAGACCGACACCGGCGCCCATGGCAAACCGCAGGCTGACCGGGATGCTGTTGAGCAGCCACTCGCGAATCCGCGAAAAGGTCAGGAACATGAACAGCACGCCCGAGACAAACACCGCGCCGAGGGCGGTTTCCCAGTTGTAGCCCATGGTGCCGACCACGGTGTAAGTGAAGAAAGCATTGAGGCCCATGCCCGGCGCCAGGCCGACCGGCCAGTTGGCGTAGAGCCCCATCAACAGGCAGCCGAGCGCGGCGGCGATGCAGGTGGCGACGAAGGCTGCACCGTGATCGATCCCGGCATCGGCCATGATGTTCGGGTTGACGAAAATGATGTAAGCCATGGTGATGAAGGTTGTCAGACCGGCAATCAGCTCGGTCTTCACCGTGGTGCCATGCAAGCTGAGTTTGAACAGACGCTCCAGCAGGCCATTGCGTAATGGCGGCGTGAGCTCGAGCGGCGGTGCTTCGGATTTGCGGCTTTCCACAGCGAGTACTCCTCAAGAGTTTTATTGTTATTTCCAGGGCCGGACCCATGAGGGGTGGCAGCGGCCCTTTGAGGCATACGCGAATTTGTTGACCGTGTAGTCAGGAACTCGCACGCAGTGGATTATGCTTTTGTGTACAAATAAAGCAAATATTGTTTTGGTTTTTGTCGCCGATTTTTTTGCTGATAGGGATATATGGCCATCCAGGATGGCTTCGCGAGCAGGTTCGCTCCCACCTTTGTAAAGCGTTCCCCTGTGGGAGCGAGCCTGCTCGCGAAGAGGGCGGTCCTGTCACTCGAGATGCGTCTGACTGCCCCCAAGCGCCAGATTCACCGCCAACCACCCATTCACCGCCGCTTCCCCAGCCTCGGCAAACACCCGCTCAAGCAATTTCACCTGCTCACGGCGCAACGCCTGCTCGAACTTCGCGCCTTCTGCGGTCAGCTCAAGCAGGCGCTTACGCTTGTCCGTCTGTGAAGCGACGCTGTCGACCAGATGCATTTCCTGCAACTGGCGCAGGGGCATGTTCAACGCTTGTTTGCTCACGCCCAGCAGGGCCAGCAACTCTTTCACACTCAGGTTCGGATAGCGCGCGATGAAAAACACGATGCGCTGATGTACCCGCGAGAGTCCGCGGCGCTCGAGCATTTCATCCGCCTTGGCCGTGAACGCCTGATAGCCGAAGAAGAACGCTTCCATGGCCTGTTGCTGACTTGCGGGGTTTTTAAGGTCAAGCATGTTGACGTACTCGCTCAAGCTGTCGTAGTTTCAGTCAACCAGTTTGACTCATTTTTTACCTGCCTCGCTACGGTGACCACCATGGCTTTTTCCGAACGTGTCTCGCGCCTGAAAAGTTCTTTGATCCGAGAAATCCTCGCCGCGGCCCAGCGTCCAGAGGTGATGTCGTTTGCCGGCGGTCTGCCCGCTGAGGCGATGTTGCCGAAGGTGGAATGGGCCGAGATGCCGCTGTCGCTGGGGCAGTACGGCATGAGCGAAGGCGAGCCGGCCTTGCGCGAGGCGCTGGCGGCAGAGGCGAGTGCGCTGGGCCTTGAATGCGAGGCGAGTCAGGTGCTGGTGGTCAGCGGCTCGCAGCAAACCCTGGATCTGGCGGCCAAGCTGTACATCGACAAGGGCACGGAAATTCTGTTGGAGGCGCCGACTTATCTGGCCGCGCTGCAAATCTTCCAGCTGTTCGGCGCCGACTGCCTGACTGTGGCGCAGGAAGCCGACGGCCCAAATCTGGCGCAATTGCGTAATCGTTTAGAGCAGCATCGCCCGGCGTTTATCTACCTGATCCCGACTTTCCAGAATCCTTCCGCCGTGCGCTACAGCGAGGCCAAGCGCGCCGCAGTCGCGGCATTGCTCGATGAATTTGGCGTCACGCTGATTGAAGATGAGCCATACCGCGAACTGACTTTCGATGGTGGCAGCGCGAAGCCGATTGCCGCGCGTCTGAAAAAAGCCAGCTGGATCTACACCGGCACCGTCTCGAAAACCTTGCTCCCGGGTTTGCGTGTCGGTTACTTGATCGCCAGTCCGGATCTGTTCCCGCACCTGCTCAGACTCAAGCAATCGGCGGACCTGCACACCAATCGCATCGGCCAGTGGCAGGCGCTGCAATGGATCGGCTCGCAGAAGTATCAACAGCATTTGAGCGAGTTGCGGGATTTCTATCGGCAGCGTCGCGATGCGTTTCAGTTGGCGCTGGAAGAGCATTTTGCCGATCTGGCTGAGTGGAACATGCCCCAGGGCGGGCTGTTCTTCTGGCTGACGCTGAAGCAACCGCTGGATACGCGCACTTTGCTTAACGAGGCGTTGGCCAATGATGTGGCATTCATGCCCGGTGAGCCGTTCTTTCCTGAGCCGGACAAGCATCATGGGCATTTGCGCTTGAACTTCAGCCACATTGATCCGGCGCGGCTGGATGATGGGTTGAAGCGGTTGGCGGCGGTGGTGCGGCGGGCGCAGATGGAGAGGGCGGCCTGATAAGCAATAAACCGGCTGGAGGGCCGGTTTATCATTGTCTGAGTTTTGTGATGATTTGACGGGCCTCATCGCTGGCAAGCCAGCTCCCACAATTCTTGTCTACAACCTGAGATCAATGTGGGAGCTGGCTTGCCAGCGATGGCGCCATCAGCCACAGCACATCAATGTCAGACCGCCGCAAACCGCTTATCCAGATAATCGATAATCACCTTGGATTCATACATCCAGGTGGTTTGCCCGTTCTCTTCAATACGCAGGCAAGGCACTTTGATCCGGCCACCCTGTTCCAGCAGGGTCTGGCGATCCTGCTCGTTGTTCTTCGCGTCTTTGAGCGTCACCGGCACATTCAGACGATGCAGGGCGCGGCGGGTTTTCACGCAGAACGGGCAGGCGTGAAACTGATACAGCGTCAGATCTTTCGCGGCAGCGTCGACTTGCGCCTGAGCAGTAGCGGGGCGCTTTTTCTTGCTCGGGCGGGTAATGAAGTCGATGAAAATAACCAGTTGGCCGAGGCCGACACGAAGCGCTTTGACGAACACGTTGAAAGCCTCACGGTGCAAATGAAGAAAGGCGCGCAGCTTACCCGATTTTTCACAGGCGAAAAAAAACCGGCGATCAACGCCGGTTCTTTTCTGTTGCGAATTACTTGATGAGGCTGAGGAATTCGCTACGGGTTGCCGCGTTTTCACGGAATTCACCGAGCATCACCGAAGTGATCATCGACGAATTCTGCTTTTCGACGCCGCGCATCATCATGCACATGTGCTTGGCTTCGATCACCACGGCCACGCCCAGCGCACCGGTGACTTGCATTACCGCATCGGCGATCTGGCGGCTGAGGTTTTCCTGAATCTGCAGGCGGCGCGCGTACATATCGACGATCCGCGCAACCTTCGACAGGCCCAGCACTTTGCCGCTCGGGATATAGGCGACATGCGCCTTGCCGATGAACGGCAGCAGGTGGTGTTCGCACAACGAATACAGCTCGATGTCCTTGACCAGCACCATTTCGCTGTTGTCGGAGCTGAACAGGGCACCGTTGGTGACCTCTTCGAGCGTCTGTGCATAACCGCGGCAGAGGTACTGCATGGCTTTGGCGGCACGCTTTGGCGTGTCGAGCAGGCCCTCGCGGGACACGTCCTCGCCCAATTGGCCGAGAATCGCGGTGTAATTCTGTTCCAGGGACATGAAACTACCTGTGGGGATTTTCGCAAAGGGCAAGGGTACGGTGGCGGACACAACCCTGCAAGTTCGGTGTGACGGCTTTATTCGTCGCGGCCTTCCATCATCGTCCGTTTCAGCATCACATAAACCGCGCCGGCACCGCCGTGTTTGGCCTGGCAGGAGCAGAAACCGAGCACTTGCGCATGCTGGCGCAGCCAGGTATTGACGTGGCTTTTGATCATCGGCCGCTTGCCATCCAGGCGCACAGCCTTGCCATGAGTCACGCGTACGCAGCGGATTTCGAACTTGGTTGCTTCTGCGAGAAAGGCCCAAAGCGTCTCCCGGGCCTTTTCCACGGTCATGCCGTGCAGGTCGAGACTGCCTTCGAACGGGATCTGCCCGACCTTGAGCTTGCGCATCTGGCTTTCCTGCACGCCGTCGCGAGACCACATCAGCTCGTCTTCCGGGCCGACGTCGATCACGAACTGGTCGGAGAGGCCGTCAATGATGGTGGTGTCGCTGCGCACGGTGGCGGACTGACGCAGCTTGGCGATCTGCGCGCGGTCAGCCTTGGGTTTGCCGGTGTCGGCGCGGTCGTGCTTGATCGGCTTGACGCCCTGGATGGCACTTTTGAACAGAGAAAAATCGTCGTCTTGCATGTCAGCCTCCGCGAAGGGCGGCCAGTTTACCCAAGTCGACAGAAAACGGCCCGGCAAAAAGCCAGGCCGTTGGGTCAGTCGTGTTTTTTCATCAGATGCGGGGACATGTTCAGTTCCCGCGATTGCCGTGCGCGACGGCGGCAGCGGCGCCACAGGGCAACGCCGAAATACAGAAACAGCAAGCCCACGGCGAGCATGATTGCCGAACCCAGCGGCGACGCGTTCAGGTCACCCAGCGCCGGCGGACGGCCGAGCAGGCTGGCGGCGCCGGCCATCGCCAGCAGCACGCCGAACGTCGCCAGAATGGCCGAGATCGCCGCGCCAAATCGAAAACGCCAGTTGCTTTGGCCTTTGGGCCGCAAACGGCGTGCGTCAAATCCATCGGATAACTTCATTCCGACCTTCCTCAATGGTATCGGCCCTTCGACCGGGAGTTGACCGGGTTGTTCCTGAGGCTATGGCATTTGCGGCAAATCAGCGGATATAGCGGATGAGCGGCGCCAATGCACCGCTCACAAGGGCAGGATCAGATCAGGTCCTGAGTCTTGGCCAGCGTGGCGAAGTTGTCAGCCATGATCGCCATTTCCGCTTCCTGCACGCGTTCGGCGCTGAGCACGCCGCCCTTGAACGGCAGATCGCGGGTCGCGCAGGCGTCTTCGACCAGCGTGCAGCGGAAACCGAGATTCTTCGCCGCGCGCACGGTGGTGCTGACGCTGGAGTGACTCATGAAACCGCAGACGATCAGGTCCAGAGAGCCGAGGTTTTGCAGGCGCTCGAGCAGTTCGGTGCCATGGAATGCGCTCGGCAGCAGTTTGCCGATAATGGTTTCATCGCCTTGCGGTTCGAGACCGGGGATGAATTCGCCACGTTCGCCCTGCGGGTCGAACAGGCCACCAACGGTGCCGAGATGACGCACGTGCACGATCGGCCGACCGGCGGCACGGGCTGCGGCAACCACTTGTTTGATGTTCGCGACGGCCGCGTCCATGCCGCTCAGGGCCAGCGGGCCACTGAGGTATTCCTTCTGGGCATCGATGATGACCACGGTGGCATGGCTCAGGGTGGCCGCTGCGTAACCGCGACCGCTGAGTTGAAACATCGTTTTTGGAACGGACATTCTGGGGCTCCTCGGGGTGGGGCTTTTGCGACATTGTCCTCTGGCTGAGCGGTTCTGTGAATCGCTACCATCGTAGGCGCCGTCGTTCTTGGCCTGCAGCCTTGTCAAGTTACACGTTCCGTTCAATGCCTGATGCAAAAAAAAGAAATCTCCTACCGTTGCAGCGCGGTTTTTCCTGCGTCGTCGTCGGGCGTTTTGGCTGTTAGAATCGCCAGTCGTTTTTTCTGGAGTTCTACGCCGTGATCACTTCCCGACTTCGTACCCTGCGCGACCACATCCGTTGGGCCGTCAGCCGCTTCCATGGGGAGGATCTGTTTTTCGGTCATGGCACCGACAACGCCTGGGACGAGGCGCGCCAGTTGGTGCTGGGCGCTTTGCACCTGCCTTGGGAAATCGCCGACAGCTATCTTGATTGCGCGCTGGAAGATGACGAACTGGTCAATCTGCAGCGCTTGCTCAAGCGCCGCATCGAAGATCGCGTTCCCACCGCCTATCTGCTCGGCGAGGCGTGGTTCTGCGGCATGTCGTTCATCGTCGACCCGCGCGTGCTGATCCCGCGTTCGCCGATTGGTGAACTGATCGAAAACCGCTTTGCGCCGTGGATCGGCAACGAACCGGCGCGGATTCTCGACCTGTGCACGGGTTCCGGCTGCATCGGCATTGCCTGCGCTTACGAATTCCAGAATGCCGAAGTGGTGCTCGCGGACCTGTCGTTCGAGGCGCTGGAAGTGGCCAACCAGAACATCGAGCGCCATGGCGTCGATGAGCGCGTCTACACCGTGCAGGGTGATGGCTTCGATGGTTTGCCGGGTCAGCGTTTCGACCTGATCGTGTCGAACCCGCCCTACGTCGACGCGGAAGATTTCGCCGACATGCCGGACGAATATCAGCACGAGCCGGAACTGGGCCTGGCCTGCGGTGATGATGGTCTGAATCTGGTCCGGCGCATGCTCGCCGAAGCGGCGGATCACCTGACCGAGAAAGGTTTGTTGATTGTCGAGGTCGGCAACAGCCAGGTGCACGTCGAGGCGTTGTACCCGGAAGTCGATTTCGCCTGGCTGGAGTTCCAGCGCGGCGGGCATGGCGTGTTCATGCTGACAGCCGAGCAGTGCCGCGCGCATCAGGCCCTGTTCGCGTCCCGCGTCTAAGGTTGTGACAGATCGTTCCCACGCTCCGCGTGGGAATGCATCAATGGACGCTCTGCGTCCGCTTTTGGGACGCGGAGCGTCCCGGGCTGCATTCCCACGCAGAGCATGAACGATCAGTACGCGCTCAAGCCCTCAGCGGTGCGTAGCAATCCAGATCAACAACCCCGCCTGAAACACCGCAAACGCCACCAGACACGTAATGGTGAAGCGCAACCCGGCGTCTTCACGCTTGAACTTGCTGACTTTCTCTTCCTGCTTCTTCAGTTTCACTTCCTGCTCGGCGAGATTCTGTTCGGCCTGCTGCAGCATCTGCGCGGCTTCAAGAATTTCGACGATCTGCAGTTTTTCACTGTTCCAGTCACCGAGCAGATCACCGACCTGCACAGCCTTGATGCTGCCTTTCAAATGCTGGGCGTCGGCGTAAGCCACATCGAAACCGTGCACGCGCAGGAAATGGTCGCGACGCAAGCGAGTGTCTTCGTTGAGCGCATCCTTGTTGTTCAGATCCATGCCGTCGAAGGAGTAGCCGGGCCAGCGTTTTTTCGCCCAATTGATGCCTTGCGCGGCCATGAAACGGCCGATGCCGCGATTCAGCGGTTCGATCTGCAAGCCGCTATCGGGACCGAAGCTCACGCGTTTGCTCGCGTGGTCGACCCACACATCAAGATGATTTTGTTCTTTGCGCACACGCTGGTTGGGCAGCTTGATCGCCATGCGCATCAGGCTGCGCTCTTTGCTATTGCGCTCGGCATAACCGAATTCGACAAAGCGCAACGGCCGGCCGCCGGTGTTGCGGTCGGTCTGCAGCGGCGCCAGGCGGAGCATCTTGTGGTGCTCGGCCTGGACATCCGCCCACGGCAGTTCGACCGCTGGCGGTGCGTCTTTTTCAGCGCTGGTGTCGGGTGAAGTCTGGGTTTCAGTCATAACGGCGAGATCCTGTCCAAGCCCTGCTTGCCGCCAGACGTTGCGCTGGCGACAAAGGCTTATCGGCCGTTTTCTGTGAGGCTGGAGGGTAAAACGCAGTTAACTTGCACGAATTCCGTCAATAAATTCGATGACGGCGGCGCCCAGTTCGGCGGCCAGGGGCAAATTCGGGTCCTTGTAGGAGGCCAATTGCCGCTTCATGTCGTTGTGGACGATGCGCAGCACATGATTCATGCCTTCGATCACCGTCAGTTGCGCGTCCGGTTTCGCCGCCTTGAGCAGCTTCGCGTCCTCGGTGCCGACCTGAATATCGTTGCTGCCCTGGACGATCAGTGCCGGCATTTTCAGTTGGGCAAAGGCTTGCGCCGGATCCTGACGGAACAGCGAAATCAGGTATGGCTGCACGCTCGGGCGAAAGATCACCTGCAACGGTTGCGGCACGTTGTCATCGGTGTGGCCGGCCTTGAGGCTGTCGAGCAGTTCGTTGCTGCGCAGCATCAGTGGCGGCGGCAGGCTGCGCGCCAACTGTTCGCGGATCACTTCATCGACCGGCCGCGCGCTGCCGGACAGCGAGATCACCGCCGCTGCGTCCAGCTTCGGCGCAGCGAGGCTGGCAATCAGCGCGCCTTCGCTGTGGCCGAGCAGGATCAGTTTGCCGAAACGCGGATCGGCCTTGAGCTTCTGCCCCCAGGCCACGGCATCCGCCGCATAGCCCTCTACTGACAGCTCACGTTCATCGGGAGCGGCCGCCAGACTCGCCGCGACGCCGCGCTTGTCGTAGCGCACGCTGGCGATGTTGTGTTTGGCCAGCACCCAGGCCAAGCGCTTGAGGCTGTCATTGCGCCCGCCGTCGGGGTTGTTTCCGTCGCGATCTGTAGGACCCGAGCCAGAAATCATCAGAACAATCGGCACCGGGCTGTCGGACTTGGGCAGCAACAGCGAACCGAAAAGTTCGCCACTGCCGGTGTCCAGAGTGACCGGGCGCTGTAGGACTGTCGCTTGGGCAAAGCCGGTAAAGAGGGTAAGACTCAAGATCAGAACTCGCAGCATCATCACGCCATCATTGGTCAAGGTGCCGGTTGGACTCGCCAGCACCACTAAGGTTCGAGGATGAACTACTCGGTTAGCCTGCGTATACTGGCGCGCATCAAGAATTCGGGTTTGATTTCACGGAGCGTCCTGCATGTCCGGCAATACCTACGGCAAGTTGTTCACTGTCACCACCGCTGGCGAAAGCCATGGTCCGGCGTTGGTCGCCATTGTCGACGGCTGCCCGCCGGGCCTGGAGATTTCCCTGGAAGATCTGCAGCGCGACCTCGATCGCCGCAAGCCTGGCACCAGCCGCCACACCACTCAGCGCCAGGAAGCCGATGAAGTCGAAATCCTCTCCGGCGTGTTCGAGGGTCGCACCACCGGTTGCTCGATCGGCCTGCTGATTCGCAATACCGACCAGAAGTCCAAGGACTACTCGGCGATCAAGGATCTGTTCCGCCCGGCCCACGCCGACTACACCTATCACCACAAATACGGCGAGCGCGATTATCGCGGCGGTGGCCGCAGTTCGGCGCGGGAAACCGCCATGCGCGTAGCGGCCGGTGCGATCGCCAAGAAGTATCTGGCCAGTCAGGGCATCGTCATCCGCGGCTACATGAGCCAGCTCGGCCCGATCGAAATACCGTTCAAGACCTGGGATTGTGTCGAAGAAAACGCTTTCTTCAGCCCTGACCCGGACAAGGTGCCGGAGCTGGAAGCCTACATGGACCAGTTGCGCCGCGATCAGGACTCGGTCGGAGCGAAGATCACCGTGGTCGCCGAAGGGGTCATGCCGGGCCTTGGCGAGCCGATCTTCGATCGCCTCGACGCCGAACTGGCCCACGCGCTGATGAGCATCAACGCAGTCAAAGGCGTGGAGATCGGCGCCGGTTTCGCCTGCGTCGCCCAGCGCGGAACCGAACACCGCGATGAACTGACGCCGGAGGGTTTCCTCAGCAACAACGCCGGCGGCATCCTCGGTGGCATCTCGTCCGGCCAGCCAATCGTTGCGCATCTGGCATTGAAACCGACCTCGAGCATCACCACCCCGGGGCGCTCGATCGACGTGAATGGCAACCCGGTCGACGTGATCACCAAGGGTCGTCACGACCCCTGCGTCGGCATCCGCGCGACGCCGATCGCCGAAGCGATGATGGCCATCGTGCTGATGGATCATCTGCTGCGCCACCGTGGGCAGAACGCCGATGTGCGCGTGAGCACGCCGGTGCTGGGCCAGCTCTGATGGCTGCGCTCAAAGCCGTCGCGGCATAACCGGCGTGGCGGCGCTTCCTTACTGGCGGCTGTCCAGTTTTTATCTGTTCTATTTCGCCTTGCTCGGTTCGACAGCGCCGTTTCTGGCGCTGTACTTCGATCACCTCGGCTTCAGCGCCGCACGCATCGGCGAGCTGGTGGCGATTCCGATGCTGATGCGCTGCGTGGCGCCGAACATCTGGGGCTGGCTCGGCGATTACACCGGCAGGCGTCTGGCCATCGTGCGCTTTGGTGCGGTGTGCACGTTGCTGACCTTTTCGCTGATCTTCGTCAGTCAGACCTACGCCTGGCTGGCGATGGTCATGGCCCTGCATGCATTCTTCTGGCACGCGGTGCTGCCGCAGTTCGAAGTCATCACCCTCGCGCATCTGCAGGGGCAAACATCGCGCTACAGCCAGATTCGCCTGTGGGGCTCGATCGGTTTCATCATCACCGTGGTGGTGCTGGGGCGGCTGTTCGAATGGCTCAGTCTGGACATTTATCCGGCGGCGCTGGTGCTGATCATGGCCGGTATCGTCCTGAGTAGCCTGTGGGTGCCGAATGCACAGCCGGCGCAAGGCAATCGGCCGGCGGGCGAGGGCTTTCTCAAGCAATTGCGCCATCCCGGCGTACTGGCGTTTTATGCTTGCGTCGCGCTGATGCAGGTGAGCCACGGGCCGTATTACACCTTTCTGACTCTGCACCTTGAACGCCTCGGTTACAGCCGTGGCGTCATCGGCATGCTCTGGGCCGTGGGGGTGGTGGCGGAAGTGCTGATGTTCATGGCCATGAGTCGCATTCTGGCGCGCTTTTCCCTGCGTCGGGTGCTGCTGGCGAGTTTCCTGCTGGCGGCGTTGCGCTGGGTGCTGCTTGGGTCGTTCGCTGAATTTCTCTGGGTGCTGTTGTTCGCCCAAGTGCTGCACGCAGCGACTTTCGGCAGCTTTCATGCGGCTGCCATCGCTTTCGTGCAACGTAGTTTCGGCGCCCGCCAGCAGGGTCAGGGCCAGGCGCTGTATGCGGCACTGGCCGGCACCGGCGGGGCGCTCGGTGCGCTGTATTCCGGTTACAGCTGGAACGCCCTTGGCGCGACATTGACCTTTAGTATTGCCAGTCTCGCAGCGCTTGCCGCTGCCGTTATCATTGCCACATGTATGCAAGAGGACAGGCCATGAGCCTTAGCCGTGAACAGCTCGCCCAGCAGATCGTTGACGCCGGGCGTTTTCTATATGGCCGTGGCTGGTCGCCAGCCACCAGCAGCAACTATTCGACACGCCTGTCGCCGAGCGAAGCGCTGTTGACCGTATCGGGCAAGCACAAGGGCCAGTTGGGTGTGGATGACGTGCTCGCTACCGATCTGTCCGGCAATAGCCTGGAGCCGGGCAAGAAACCCTCCGCCGAAACCTTGCTGCACACCCAGCTCTACCGCTGGCGCGCGGAAATCGGCGCGGTGTTGCACACCCATTCGGTGAATGCCACGGTGCTGTCGCGTCTGACTCCGGAAGATTTCATCGAGTTCGAAGACTACGAATTGCAGAAAGCCTTCAGCGGCATTTCCACCCATGAATCACGGGTGCGTGTGCCGATTTTCGACAACGATCAGGACATTGCGCGACTCGCCGCCAAGGTGCAGCCTTGGCTCGACGCCCATCCTGATTGCGTCGGTTATCTGATTCGCGGCCATGGTCTCTACACCTGGGGCGCGCAGATGAGCGACGCGCTGCGGCAGATCGAGGCCTTTGAATTCCTGTTTGAATGCGAGTTGAAAACCCGCAGCGTCATGAACCGCCAAGGCTGAGTTCACCAGAAACAGCCCGTTTGCCTGATGCCACGCGGCGCCCGACCGGTCTGCAAGAGCCGGACGGCGCCGCCGCTACCGAGGAATTGCCCATGAGCAGCCTGTCCGTTTATCACGTTTCCAGCCCTGAGATTCCCCACAAGGTGCTGACCCATTTCGAAGACATCGCCTCGACGCTGGCCGAGCAGGGCGTGCGTTTCGACCGCTGGCAGGCCGCCGCGAAGATCCAGCCCGGCGCCAGTCAGGAAGAAGTCATCAGTGCTTATAAAGAGCAGATCGACAAACTGATGACCGAGCGCGGCTACATCACCGTCGATGTGATCAGCCTCAACAGCGATCACCCGCAAAAAGCCGAGCTGCGCGCCAAGTTCCTCGAAGAGCACCGCCATGGCGAAGACGAAGTGCGATTTTTCGTTGCCGGTCGTGGCTTGTTTACCCTGCACATCGACGATTACGTCTATGCCGTTCTCTGTGAGAAGAACGACCTGATCTCGGTTCCGGCCGGCACCAAGCACTGGTTCGACATGGGCGAACATCCGCACTTTGTGGCGATCCGTCTGTTCAACAACCCGGAAGGCTGGGTTGCCAATTTCACCGGCGAAGACATCGCCGGTCGCTTCCCGCGTCTGGAGGACTGAAACCGTGTCGATCAAAGCCATCCTCACCGACATTGAAGGCACCACCAGCGCGGTGAGTTTCGTCTTCGACGTGCTGTTTCCCTACGCCGCCGAACATTTGCCCGAATTTGTGCGCCAGAACGCTTCGCGTGCTGATGTCGCCGAACAGCTCGACGCCGTGCGTCGCGAGAGCAACGAGGCGCAGGCCGATGTTGAACGGGTTGTTGAAATCCTCTTGAGCTGGATCGCCGAAGACCGCAAAGCCACGCCGCTCAAGGCATTGCAAGGCATGGTCTGGGCGCAGGGCTATCAGGCCGGGCAGTTGAAGGGGCATGTCTATCCTGATGCCGTTGAAGCGCTGCAACGTTGGCATGCTGCGAGTTATCAACTGTTCGTTTACTCGTCCGGCTCGATCCAGGCGCAGAAGCTGATCTTCGGTTGCTCGGAAGCGGGGGATCTGACGCCGCTGTTCAGCGGCTATTTCGACACCACATCGGGGCCGAAGCGTGAGGCGCAGTCCTACCGCAACATTCAGCAGGCGGTGGGTGTTGAAGCCGATGAAATCCTGTTCCTGTCGGACATCGTCGAAGAGCTCGACGCTGCCCAGTCGGCCGGCATGAAAACCTGCGGTCTGGCGCGTGAAGGCGGGGAGTTGGCAGGGCACGTGACGGTGGACAGCTTTACTGGAATCGAACCGGAAGCGTTCTGACCATTGCACACATCCCTGTAGGAGCTGTCGAGTGAAACGAGGCTGCGATCTTTCGATTTAGGCATGAAATCAAGATCAAAAGATCGCAGCGTGCCGCAGCTCCTACAAAAATCCTGAGCACATAAAAACAGGCCGTGAAGCGCATGCTCCACGGCCTGTTTTTGTTTAAAGCAAATTACAGCGAGTGATACGTCGGCAGAGCAAAACGCTGCTGGCTCTGCAGCATTGCAATTTGCGGCAGCTCGCTGGCTTGTTCGGCCAGGTCGCGGCGGATCGCGCTGATCGCCCACGACAGTTGGTCACCGGCATGCAGTTGCTGATACGAGAGGGCGCGTTTGAAGACTTTGCCGTCGCTGCTACGCAGAGTGAGCAGGATGCCACCGTCAGGACGTGGGGCAGTGCTGACTTCGTAGTTGGAGAACAGCGATGTAAATTTTTCTTGAATCAGGCTCATGTCATCAGCTCCGTATGTACTTGAATGGCAAGCATGCGGAGGTAGTTGCAGCGTTTGTGCCAGTATTGATGCGAATAAAATCCCTTTAAAATCAATAAGTTGAAGGCATTGCATTTTGCAGGCGTCGTGCAATCTGCATGAATGGCCATCGTGCATCCTGCATTTTGCGTGATTTTTCTCCGTACAACGGAACCAAACGTCCGTACCAGAATCCGCTCTTCCCCGAAGGCGCGACGGGATACAAATCATTGCAAAAACCGCGTGTACAGCCCCGCGAGCACTGACGTACTTTCCTTCTCGACCCACGGCGTAAACGCGTCGGTCGCAGTCATTACCCGATAACAAGAACAGCGGTCTGCACGTCAAGATCGAACGGGGAGCTTTCATGCGTCACGCACCAAGCGACACGATTACCTGGGGCATGATGCTCCGCAAACTGCCGATGATCGCCAAGGCCATCCCCCGGGTGGTCAAAGGCATGAAGGTGGCCAATGTCACGGATCCGACCCAAACGTGCGGCCTCGGCTGGACGTTCGAGCAGGCGACGCTGCGCAATCCCAATGGTGTGGCGTTGTTGCAGGGCGACGTGGCGTTGACCTACACGCAGGTCAATCAGTGGGCCAATCGCATTGCGCATTACCTGAGCGAGCAAGGCATCGGCAAGGGCGATGTGGTCGCGGTGTTCATCGAGAACCGTGCGGAATTGCTGGTGACGATTCTGGCGCTGGCCAAGCTCGGCGCGGTGAGTGCGCTGCTCAATACCTCGTTGATGCGCGACACGCTTGTTCACAGCATCAATCTGGTTGCGCCGGTGGCGATTGTGGTTGGCGAAGAACTGACCGCTGCCTATGCCGGCGTGCGTGATCAGGTTGCGATCGCAGCGCCGCGCACCTGGTTCGTCGCCGATCAGGACACCTACAGCCATCCGGGCATCGCCCCTGAGGGCTACGTCAATCTGATCAGCGCCAGTGCTGACGCCAGCAGCGATAACCCGCCGAGCAGCGCGCAAGTATTCTTCGACGATCCGTGTTTCTACATCTACACCTCCGGCACCACCGGCCTGCCCAAGGCCGGGGTGTTCAAGCATGGACGCTGGATGCGCAGTTCGGCGAGCTTCGGCATGATCGCCCTCGATATGCGCCCGGATGATGTCGTTTACTGCACCTTGCCGCTGTATCACGCCACGGGTCTGTGCGTGTGCTGGGGATCGGCGATCAACGGCGCCTCGGGTTTCGCCATCCGCCGCAAGTTCAGCGCCAGCCAGTTCTGGGGTGACGTGCGCCGCTATCGCGCAACCACCATCGGCTATGTCGGTGAGCTGTGTCGCTACCTGGTCGAGCAACCGGTCAGCGCCGATGACAGCCGCCACGACGTGCGCAAGATGATTGGCAATGGTTTGCGTCCCGGTGCCTGGGCCGAGTTCAAGACGCGTTTTGCCGTCGAGCACATTTGTGAGCTGTACGCGGCGAGCGACGGCAACATCGGTTTCACCAACATCCTCAATTTCGACAACACCGTCGGTTTTTCGCTGATGGCGTGGGAACTGGTCGCTTACGACCATGACAGTGGCGAGCCATTGCGCGGCGATGATGGTTTCATGCGCAAGGTCGGCAAGGGCGAGCAGGGCCTGCTGCTGGCGCGGATCGACGACAAGGCGCCGCTGGACGGTTACACCGACCCGCAGAAAACCGCCCGCGTCGTCCTCCACGATGTGTTCAACAAGGGCGATCGCTTTTTCAACACCGGCGACCTGCTGCGCAGCATCGGTTTCGGCCATGCGCAATTTGTTGATCGCCTCGGCGATACCTATCGCTGGAAGGGTGAAAACGTGTCGACCACCGAAGTCGAGAATTTGTTGCTGCAACATCCGCTGATCGCTGAAGCCGTGGCCTACGGTGTGGAAATCCCCAACACCAACGGGCGTGCGGGGATGGCTGCAATTACTCCCGCCGAATCCTTGGCCACGCTGGATTTCGCTGAATTGCTGAGTTTCGTCCGGCAACGTATGCCGGCTTATGCCGTGCCGTTGTTCTTGCGGGTGAAAGTGAAAATGGAAACCACCGGGACCTTCAAATACCAGAAGACTCGCCTGAAAACGGAAGGCTTTGACCCCGGGCTCACCGGCGATGACCCGATCTTCGCCTGGCTGCCGGGCAGCGAAACCTATGTGCATGTCAGTGAGCAAATCCTCGCTGAAATTCAACAGGGCAAACATCGATATTGAGTGTGGCTATCGGGACGCTCGGAAAAAACCGAGTGACAGCCACCGTCGCGCTCGGGAAACTGTCGGCTTTCCGATAGACCGAAATGGAGTGCCCCATGTCCGACCAAAGCCGCCAGATGACCCCTGAAGAAGCTGCCGAATTCACCGAGCAGGTTTTCAACAAGGCGCGCGACGGTGATGCCGAGATGCTTGATCGCTTGGTCAGCGCCGGGCTGCCGGTGAACCTGAAAAACAGCAAGGGCGACACCTTGTTGATGCTCGCCAGCTACTACGGCCATGTCGATGCGGTGAAGGTCCTGCTTAAACACAAGGCCGATCCGGAAATGCGCAATGGCAACGGCCAGAGCCCGATTGCCGGCGCCGCGTTCAAGGGCGATCTGGCGGTGGTCAAGGCGCTGGTCGAGGCGGGTGCCGAGATTGAAGGTTCTTCCTTCGACGGCCGTACCGCGTTGATGATGGCGGCAATGTTCAACCGCGTTGAAATCGTCGACTACCTGATCGGCCAGGGTGCTGACCCGAAAGCCAAGGACGCCAACGGCGTGACCGCGCTGGATGCGGCGCGGACCATGGGCGCGGTCGACACCACCGCGCAGCTGGAAAAGTTGCTGGACTGATAAACGATCAAAAGATCGCAGCCTGCGGCAGCTCCTACACTTGATGCGTTCGCCAAGTGATCGCAGGGCCTGTAGGAGCTGCCGAAGGCTGCGATCTTTTGCTTTTCTGCGCTATCCTTCGCGCCCTGAAAATTCACCTCCGCCACAGGATCCGCCCTCATGAAAGCCGCACTCGTCGAACTCATCAGCAAAATCAGCTCCGGCTGCATGGGCGAGGACGAGATCCTGAAGGTGGCCGACGAAGCCGCTCAGGCCTACGCCGACGCCGAGGCTTTTCTGGCCGCCAATCCGGACATCAACTACGACGATACTTTCCCGATCCCGCTGGGTGAGTGGGTAGTGGTCGGCAGCCTGCCGGAAACCGTGCTGTTTCAGGCCGATACCTACGTCGATCTGTTCGCACAAATCGTTGCCTCGTTTGGTCCGGGCGTGGATTTCAATCTCAAGCCCAAGCAACTGGCCAAGACCGAAGCACTGACCGCACTCAACCGCATCCAGGTGCAGATGAGCAGCCTGAACAAGGAAAACGGCGGTTACACGTTGATGAACTTCAGCCAGTTGCTCGACGATGAATTGCAAATGGTCCTGGTCTACGGCAACGATGTGCCCCGCGTGCTGGAGTTGTGCGCCGAGGTTGGCATCGCCGCCGCGCCAGCGCTGGAAGCCTTGAAGGTCGCCGTTCACGTCTGAACGCAATAAAAGGGAACCCTGCGCGCGACCGTCTATCCTAAAAGTGCATGCCACTATTCTGGAGCGACACCATGGGTTCCACGTTCAACGGTCTGATTGGCCTGATCATCCTTGCCCTCGACATCTGGGCCATCATCAACGTGCTGAAAAGCGGCGCCTCCACCGGAATGAAAATCGTCTGGGTGTTGCTGATCATCCTCCTGCCGGTGCTGGGCCTGATCATCTGGGCGATTGCCGGACCGCGGGGCAACGTCCGGATCTGACAACACAGCGATCTCCCTTGTAGGAGCTGCCGAAGGCTGCGATCTTTTGATCTTGAACTTGAAAACCAGGATCAAAAGATCGCAGCCTTCGGCAGCTCCTACAAGGATTGTGTCTACGCCATCAAGTGAGGTTCGACCTGTCATCTTCGGCAACGTAGAATGCGCGCCTTTCCCGGGCAATCGTCCCCACGATGGCGCCCGCGCATTTATCGGAGCACTTGACCATGACCGTCACCAAGACCAGCGAGTACCTGGAAACCCTCTACGAAGGCTACGGCCAGCGTTTTCGCATGGAAAAACTGCTGCACGAAGTGCGCACCGAACACCAGCATCTGGTGATCTTCCAGAACCCGCGCATGGGCCGGGTGATGGCGCTGGACGGCGTGATCCAGACCACCGAAGCCGACGAATTCATCTACCACGAGATGCTCACCCACGTGCCGATCCTCGCCCACGGCACCGCCAAGCGCGTGCTGATCATCGGTGGCGGTGACGGCGGTATGCTACGCGAAGTGACCAAGCACGCCGGCGTCGAGCACATCACCATGGTTGAAATCGACGGCACCGTGGTCGACATGTGCAAGGAATTCCTGCCGAACCATTCCGCCGGTGCCTACGACGATCCGCGCCTGAACCTGGTGATCGATGACGGCATGCGTTTCGTCGCCACCACCACTGAAAAATTCGACGTGATCATCTCCGACTCCACCGACCCGATCGGCCCGGGCGAAGTGCTGTTCTCGGAGAACTTCTACCAGGCATGCCACCGCTGCCTGAACGAAGGCGGCATTCTCGTCACTCAGAACGGCACGCCGTTCATGCAGATCGACGAAGTCAAAACCACCGCCGGTCGCCTGCGCAGCCTGTTCCCGGACTGGCATTTCTATCAGGCCGCCGTACCGACCTACATCGGCGGTTCGATGACCTTCGCCTGGGGCTCGACCAACCCGGCCTACCGCAAGCTCAGCCGTGAAACCCTGCAACAGCGCTTCATCGGCAGCGGCATCGTCACCCGCTACTACAACCCGGAAATCCACATCGGCGCGTTCGCCTTACCGCAATACGTGCTGCAAGCGGTCAACAAGCCGAGCAACGACTGATCACGCTGACGTCGCTCTGCAAGGGAGCTTTTGTGGTGTGGGGATAAATCCCCTCGCCACAGAGTCCGCATTATTGATCGGATGGTTATTTTCACCGTTGTCGGCTGTAATCCTTTTGAACCAACTCTCGCGGGAAAAAGTCGAGATAGAGGTAAGCCCATTTACGGGTTGATCGAGGAGGCACTGATGCAAAAGTGGAAAGTCACTTTCGTGGATGATCACGGTGAAATTGTCGATGAAGTCTTCGAACGTGAGGAATGCCCGTCCGATGATGAAGCCGCACGGCTCGTCAAAGAGCGGCTTCTTCCGGTCGCCGCCCAGCTGGATCTCAACGATCTGGAAGGGCGCACCGCCGATGCCGGGGTGAAAAACCTCAAGACCCAGAACGGCATCGAAATCCGCAGCATCACCCCTGTCTGAACACTTCCTGTCATCTCGTAAACCAGGCCTTGGCAGCGGCGCTCTCTTGGGGCTACTCTGCAAGCGAGATCAGCGAATGGATCGCTAAGGTCTGGTCTTGTCAGCTACATGCTTGTTTCCCGCGCGCAACCACGTTGCCGTAGTACTTAGGCCAAAAGGCCCGGGGCGGGAATACGGAAAGTCTATCCATCAATCGAGGGGGACGATTCATGAGCACAGCCTATCAAGAAGACATCAGCAGCAACGTTCTGCGCCGCATGAAAGAAGGCGGTTTCGATTTTTCCCGGTTCCATCCCATCGAGTTCTACGCGATTTTCCCGGACGAGGAGCGGGCGCGCAGGGCAGCAGGCAAATTTCGCGGTGAGTCCATCAATGCCCAGGTCAGTGCGCGCGACGACGGCGCCTGGTCGTTGGAATTGAGCAAAGTGATGTACGCAACCTATGACGACATCGGCGATTTCGAGCAAGGCTTTTCTGCCGTGGTCGAACCGCTGGGCGGCATTATCGAGGGTTGGGGCGTGAAGCAGGAGGTGCGCAATCGTTACCGGTTGAATTGATATTGCGCATTGTTTGTAGGACAACGGCTGACCTTCGGGTCGGCCGTTGTCGTTTCTGGCTTCTGCACATCGCAGTGGCAAAACCCTGAAACAAGAATCCCGGGCAAAAAAAAGCCACCGGAGAGGGTGGCTAAAAGGGAAGACGGGTATGCAATAAAGTCCTGTCGGGGCGGGGCTGCCAAGGCAGTACAGATCAGTTGAGCTGTCTACTTCGCGGCGGCTTGCCGGGGAAGTTTTGCAGCGAATGCGCGGATTATCCGCAGTCGTGGCCGGGCAGTGAAATCAACTCTGACTATGCTGGTGATAGGCGATGCAGTGCGTCGCAATGAAGCGGGGGCAATCGGGCCGGGGCATTTGCCGCACAGGAATGGTGCGCAGCCACCGGCGTGGATCTACAACCGATTGAAATCAAAGCGTTTATGCCGATGGCACGGGCCTTGCGAAGGCCTGTATGTCCGGAGTGACAAGGAGTACGGCATGATCCGCACCTATTTTGACGAGATGTACGATGCCGGCGGCCTGGTCCGCCCGCATTACCGGGAATTTGCCCGCTGGCTGGCCGAGACGCCCGACGAGCTGCTCGCGCAGCGCCGCCGCGAGGCCGATCTGCTGTTCCACCGAGCCGGGATCACCTTCACGCTCTATGGCGACGAGCAGGGCACCGAGCGCCTGATTCCGTTCGATACCATTCCCCGCAGCATCCCCGCCAGTGAATGGCGGATTGTCGAGCGCGGCTGCATTCAGCGGGTCAAAGCGTTGAACATGTTTCTCGCCGACCTCTACCACGAGCAGCGCATCATCAAGGCCGGGATCATTCCCGCCGAGCAGGTGCTGGCCAACGAGCAATACCAGTTGGCAATGCAGGGCCTGGATCTGCACCGCGACATCTACTCGCATATCTCCGGCGTCGATCTGGTGCGCGATGGCGATGGCACTTATTACGTTCTCGAAGACAACCTGCGCACACCCAGCGGCGTCAGCTACATGCTCGAAGACCGCAAGATGATGATGCGCCTGTTCCCCGAGCTGTTCTCCGCCCAGCGCATCGCCCCGATCGATCACTATCCCAATCTGCTGCTCGACACCCTGAAAAGCTCAAGCCCGATCGACAACCCGAGCGTGGTGGTGTTGACGCCGGGACGCTTCAACAGCGCGTTCTTCGAACACGCGTTTCTTGCCCGGGAAATGGGCGTGGAACTGGTCGAAGGTGCGGATCTGTTCGTGCGTGACGACAAAGTCTTCATGCGCACCACTGACGGCCCGAAAGCGGTCGACGTGATCTACCGCCGGCTCGACGATGCGTTCCTCGACCCGCTGGCGTTCAACCCGGATTCAATGCTCGGCGTGCCGGGGCTGCTGTCGTCCTATCGTTCCGGCAACGTGGTGCTGGCCAACGCAATCGGCACCGGAGTGGCGGACGATAAATCGGTGTATCCGTTTGTCACCGACATGATCCGTTTCTACCTCGACGAAGAGCCGATTCTGAAAAACGTGCCGACCTGGCAGTGCCGCAACCCGTCCGAGCTGTCCCACGTGCTGGCCAATCTTCCGGAACTGGTGGTAAAGGAAACCCAAGGCTCCGGCGGTTACGGCATGCTCGTTGGGCCAGCCGCGACGACGGCGGAAATCGATGCCTTTCGTGAGCGCATCAAAGCCAAACCCCACGCCTACATCGCGCAGCCGACGCTGTCGCTGTCGACCTGTCCGACCTTTGTCGAAAACGGCATCGCGCCGCGCCATATCGACTTGCGTCCGTTTGTGCTGTCCGGTCGCGAAACCCGTGTGGTGCCTGGCGGTTTGACCCGTGTCGCGTTGCGTGAAGGCTCCCTGGTGGTGAATTCCTCCCAGGGCGGCGGCACCAAGGACACCTGGGTAGTCGAGGATTGAAGGAAGCTTGCCATGTTAAGTAGAACTGCCTCGGATCTGTACTGGATGTCGCGTTACCTGGAGCGTGCGGAGAATCTCGCGCGCATGCTCGACATCAGTTATTCGCTGTCGCTGATGCCGCAGGACGGGCGCGGCGATGGTCTGCATGAACTCGCCATGCCGTTGCTGATCACCGGCACCCTGGACGATTACCTTGAACGCCACGGCGACCTCCACGCAGAGCGCCTGCTGCATTTCTTCGCACTGGATGCGGCCAACCCGGCCAGTATCTACAGCTGCCTTGGTGCAGCGCGGGCCAGTGCCCATGCCGTGCGCGGGCGAATCACTGCGGACATGTGGGAAAACATCAACGCGACCTGGCTGGAAATTCGTGGCATCGCCGAGCAGGGCCTGAGCCGCTATGGCATGAGTCGTTTCTGTGAATGGATCAAGGAGCGTTCGCACCTGTTTCGTGGCGCCTCATACGGCACAATCATGCGCAACGACGCGTTTCGCTTTATTCGTCTGGGCACCTTTATCGAGCGCGCCGACAACACGCTGCGCCTGCTCGATGCCCGTTACGAAATGGCCGGCGATCAGGCCGAAGCGGTCAGCGATGGCACCGCGCACGCCTATTACCAGTGGAGTGCGCTGTTGCGCGCCTTGTCGTCATTTGAGGCCTACACCGAAATCTACCGCGACGCGCCCGGCGCCCGGCATGTCGCCGAATTGCTGCTGTTGCGCGCCGATGTGCCGCGTTCGCTGCGTGCCTGTACCGAAGAGATTGACCAGATCCTGGCCCAGCTGCCCGGCGCCAACGGCCGCCCGGCACAACGCCTGGCGGCGGAAATGGATGCGCGCCTGCGTTACACCGGCATCAACGAAATCCTCGAAGAAGGCCTGCACGCCTGGCTGACCGAATTCATCCCGCTGGTGCGCCAGTTGGGCAACGCCATTCACAGTTCCTATCTGGAGGCTGCATGAGACTTTCGATAAGCCACGAGACCACCTATCACTACGAAGATCAGGTGCGCGCGAGCATCCAGTACCTGCGCCTGACGCCCCACGACAGCGAGCGCCAGCATGTCCTCAGTTGGCAACTCGACTTGCCGCGTCCGGTGCGTGCGCAGCTCGATCCGTTCGGCAACATCCTGCACGTGCTGACCATGGACGAGCCGCACGAAGCGATCATCATCGGCGCCCGTGGTCAGGTCGATATTGACGAATTGCGCGAGGCCGAACATGAAAGCCAGTCGGCGCTGCCGTTCCTGCGCTTCACGCGCCTGACCGAAGCCGATGAAGCCTTGCGCGAATTTGCCGCGAAGAACTGCAAGCAACGGCGTGATCGCACCGCGCTGATCGACTTGATGCATGGTTTGAATCAGCACATGACCTACACGCCGGGCTCAACCGAAGTCGACACCAGCGCCGCCGAAGCTTTCGCCGGTCGCGCCGGGGTTTGTCAGGATCATACCCATGCGTTTCTCGCCTGCGCCCGCAGCCTCGGGGTGCCGTCGCGTTACGTGTCGGGTTATCTGTACAGCGAAGATTGCGAGCATCTGGCCAGTCATGCCTGGGCAGAAGCTTGGCTGGATGACGCGTGGTACAGCTTCGACGTGACCAACCAACTGGCGCGCCCGGAGCGACACCTGAAGCTGGCGGTGGGTCTGGATTATCTCGACGCCTGCCCGGTCCGCGGCATGCGCCGGGGCGGCGGCTGTGAGCAGATGCATGCGAAGGTGTTCGTCTCGCCGACGCCGGTTATTTCCGTACAGCAACAATAGATTCGGGATACCGCTATCGCTGGCAAGCCAGCTCCCACAGGATGACCGGTGATTCGAACTCTGCGCATACCCTGTGGGAGCTGGCTTGCCAGCGAAGAGGCCAGTAATAACACCCTAAGGCTTACGGCTTAACTTTGCGCCCGGCCATGTGCTTGAGATAGCCCACCAGCATTTCCAGGTCTCCATCCGGCAACAGCTGCGCGGAAAACCCGGGCATCTTCGCCTGCGGCCACTGACGCAAACTCTGCGGATCGCGGATGTAGCGCTTCAAGAAATCCGCCCCGAAATACTCGGTCGGGCTATACGGAATATTCAGATCCGGACCGAACTGCGCGTCTCCGGCACCATTCAACCGGTGACAGGCCAGGCAGTTTTTCTGAAACAGGGCAAAACCCTTGTTCACCGGATCATCGGCCTTCAAGGCAGGATCGGGCAGCAGGGCAGGAAAGCGTTGGGCCACCGGAGCCATCAGCTTGATGCTGGCGACTTCGAACGGCCACTGTTCGGGGCTGATATTGCCGGCCTGCGGATCGGTCCAGACCAGATAGAACGGCCCGGCGCTGTGCTTGTCGGCAGACAGCGGTGGCCACGGCCGCGCCGGGTCCTCGATTGCCAGCCATGCGCGTGCGCCGTCCTTGTTCAGCAAGGGCGCGGCGGCCAACTCTGCGGCAAAGCCATCCAGCGCCACCGCTTGCAAGTGATCCTCCGGCTTGACCCCCTTCAGCAATGCGGCCAGCGGCACGGCCTGATAGGTCATGTCCTTCTTGTAGGAAACATCATTGTTGATCGTGAGAGTTTGCAGCTGAGGATGCTTGAGCAGCTCTTCGGTCTGCCAGGTGCGGCTGTTTGCGCCCAACTGCAGATCCAGTTGTGCGGCAGCCAAGGGCAAGCTCAGTAGCAAGGCACCGAGCGCAATGAGCGTTTTCAAATGATCGCCGTCCATGTCGTGGTAGTGCGCAAAGGTTGGCACAACCGCGCTGGCCCGGGTAGCGGGCCAGTCACATTTTCAGTGGCGATATACAGCACGCGACGTTTGAATCAGCCGATGACCTTGGTCAGATTCGGCAAGATCAACAACAGCGTCGTGGCGAAAAGAATGAGTCCTGCTTGACGTACTTTCGGTTGTTTGAACATGGCTTGACCGCCTTTATTGTTATTTCCTGATGCATGCCTGAGTGCATATCCCTGACGGCACGCGGTGCACTTCCTGTTGAAGGACGCCCGTCTCGGCAAAACCCGACGACGATGGCGTACATCTTCACCTTAGAGCCCGCGTCTGCCTTCGCTTAGATCCATTTCATATGGAGTTCTTTGCAAAAGCTCTTAAAACGGCATGAGGCGTATTGCCAGCTTCTTTGCCGCCCGCTGGCTAGACAACTCGGTGACCTGAACCGGTTCACCTGATGACGGATGACCGTCCGTCTGAGCGTGTGCGTCAAGCGCTTTGAGCAATGTGGTCATTGCTTGCCAGCCGGCACAGGGCGAAAGTGAAGTGACAATAAATCAGGTTCGAGGACGTCATGACTGAAGCTTTGATTTTCGATGCGTTGCGCACCCCGCGTGGCAAAGGCAAGGCCGATGGCGCGCTGCACAGCGTGAAGCCGGTCAACCTGGTGGCGGGTCTGCTGAGCGCCTTGCAGGCGCGCACCGCGCTGGACACCAGTCAGGTCGATGATGTCGTCCTCGGCTGCGTCACGCCGATTGGCGATCAAGGTTCGGACATCGCCAAGACGGCGGTGCAAGTGGCCGACTGGGACGTCAGCGTCGCCGGTGTGCAGATCAACCGTTTCTGCGCTTCGGGTCTGGAAGCGGTGAATCTTGGCGCGATGAAAGTGCGCTCCGGCTTCGAGGATCTGGTGGTGGTCGGCGGCGTCGAGTCGATGTCGAGGGTGCCAATGGGCAGCGATGGCGGCGCCTGGGCGCTGGACCCGCAGACCAACCTGCACAGCCATTTCACCCCGCAAGGCGTCGGCGCCGATCTGATCGCCACCCTCGAAGGCTTCAGCCGGCAGGATGTCGATGCCTACGCACTGCACTCCCAGCAAAAAGCCGCGCGAGCACGGTCCGACGGCTCGTTTAACAAGTCGCTGGTGCCGGTGCAGGATCAGAACGGCATCATCCTGCTTGACCACGATGAGTTCATCCGCGCCGAGTCTACCCTCGAGGGCCTGGGCAAGCTCAAGCCGAGTTTCGAAATGATCGGGCAAATGGGCTTCGACGCCACGGCGTTGCGGGTCTACAGCCATGTCGAGCGGATCAACCACGTGCACACGCCGGGCAACAGTTCCGGGATTGTCGACGGTGCGGCGCTGATGCTCATCGGCTCCGAAGCCAAGGGCCGCGCGCTGGGGCTGCAGCCACGCGCGCGTATCGTCGCCACGGCCGTCACCAGCACAGATCCGACCATCATGCTCACCGGCCCAGCGCCGGCGACCCGTAAAGCCTTGGCCAAGGCCGGACTGCGGGTGGAGGACATCGATCTGTTCGAGGTCAACGAAGCGTTTGCTTCGGTGGTGTTGAAATTCATCAAGGACATGGCCGTCGACCCGGGCAAGGTCAACGTCAACGGCGGCTCGATCGCCATGGGCCACCCGCTGGGCGCCACCGGTTGCGCGATCCTCGGCACCCTGCTTGATGAACTGGAAGCGCGCAACTTGCGCTACGGCCTGGCGACGCTGTGTGTCGGCGGCGGCATGGGCATTGCCACCATCATCGAACGCCTCTGAGCCCCGACTTCAAGGAACCCTGTTATGAGCGAAGCCATTCGTTACGAAAAAGGCCAGGACGCTATCGTCGTGCTGACCATGGACATGCCGGGCCAGAGCGCCAACACCATGAACGCCGTCTACCGCGAAGCCATGGCCGCTTGCGTTGCCCGCTTGCTGGCCGAGAAAGACAGCATTGCCGGAGTGATCATCACCTCGGCGAAGAAAACCTTTTTTGCCGGCGGCGACCTCAATGAACTGATCAAGGTCGGCAAGCCCGAAGCCAAAGCCTTCTACGACATGGTCTTGACCCTCAAGGCGCAATTGCGCAGCCTGGAAACCCTCGGTAAACCGGTGGTCGCGGCGATCAACGGTGCTGCGCTGGGCGGCGGCTGGGAGATCTGTCTGGCCTGTCACCACCGCATTGCTGTCAATGACGCCTCGGTGCAACTCGGACTTCCGGAAGTGACCCTGGGCCTTTTGCCGGGCGGCGGCGGGGTGGTGCGCATGGTGCGCATGCTCGGCATCGAAAAAGCCCTGCCGTACTTGCTTGAAGGCAAGAAGGTGCGCCCGCAACAGGCGTTGCAGGCCGGGCTGATTGATGACCTGGCAGCGGATCGCGATGAGCTGTTGGCCAAGGCGCGCGCCTGGATTCTCGACAATCCGGCGCCAGTGCAGCGCTGGGACGTCAAGGGTTACCAGATTCCTGGCGGCACGCCATCGAACCCGAAAGTGGCGCAGATGCTGGCGATTGCGCCGTCGATCCTGCGCGCGAAAACCCACGGCACCCTGCCGGCGCCGGAGAAGATTCTATGCGCGGCGGTGGAGGGCGCTCAGGTCGATTTCGACACGGCGCACCTGATCGAAACCCGTTACTTCACCGAGCTGACGACCGGGCAGATTTCGAAAAACCTGATCGGTACGTTCTGGTTCCAGTTGAACGAGATCAACGCCGGCGGTTCCAGGCCGCAAGGTTTTGCGCCCTATAAAACCCGCAAAGTCGGTGTGCTCGGCGCCGGAATGATGGGCGCAGGCATCGCGTTCGTCAGCGCCTCGGCCGGTATCGACGTCGTCCTCAAGGACATCAACCTCGCCGCTGCCGAGAAGGGCAAAGCGCATTCCGCAGCGCTGCTGGACAAGAAAGTTGCCCGTGGCCAAATGACTGCCGAACAGCGCGAAGCGGTGCTGGCGCGAATCGTTGCGAGCGAAAGTGATGCCGATCTGGCCGGTTGCGATCTGATCATCGAAGCGGTGTTCGAGGATCGCCAGCTCAAAGCCAGGGTGTCCGCCGCCGCGCAACAGGTCGTGGGCGGCGAAGCGGTCATTGCTTCCAATACGTCGACGCTGCCGATCACCGGTCTGGCGACGGCAGTGCCCGATCAAAGCAAATTCATCGGCCTGCATTTCTTCAGTCCGGTGGAAAAAATGCCGCTGGTGGAAATCATCAAGGGCGCGCAGACCAGCGACGAAACTCTCGCTCGCGGTTTCGATTTCGTTCTGCAAATCAAGAAAACTCCGATCGTGGTTAACGACAGTCGCGGCTTCTTTACCTCGCGGGTGTTCGGCACGTTCACCAACGAGGGCATCGCCATGCTCGGCGAGGGTGTCAGTGCGCCGATGATAGAGACCGAAGCGCGCAAGGCCGGGATGCCGGTCGGGCCTCTGGCAATCTCCGACGAAGTTTCCCTCAGCCTGATGAGCCATATCCGTCAACAGACGGCCAAGGACCTACAAGCTGAAGGGAAACCGCTGATTGAGCACCCGGCCTTTGCCGTGATTGACTTGATGCTCAATGAATTCAAGCGACCGGGCAAAGCTGCCGGAGGCGGTTTTTATGAGTATCCAGCCGGTGCCCAGAAGCATTTATGGCCGGAGCTGAAAACGCGCTTCGAGAAGGCCGACGGACAGATCTCTGCGAAGGATGTGCGTGATCGGCTGTTGTTTGTGCAGGCCATCGAAACCGTGCGCTGTGTGGAGGAGGGCGTGCTGACCTCGACGGCGGATGCCAACGTCGGCTCGATCTTCGGCATCGGTTTCGCCGCATGGACCGGCGGGGCGCTGCAGTTCATCAACCAGTATGGCCTGAAGGACTTCATCGCCCGCGCGCAGTATCTGGCCGAGCAATACGGCGAGCGCTTTACCCCGCCAGCGCTGCTGCTGGCCAAAGCGGCGAAAGGTGAAATGTTCTAAGGCCAGCGAGCATTTCGGGGCTTGCCTTGGCCACGTGTTTCAAGGCAGGCTCTGGGGTGTTCATTATTCCCATCACGTGTCAGGTATTTTTCATGTCGCTGCGCATCTGCATTCTCGAAACCGACATCCTGCGGCCCGAATTGATTGACCAATATCAGGGCTATGGGCAGATGTTCCAGCGCCTGTTCTCGCAGCAACCGATTGCCGCTGAGTTCACTGTCTATAACGTGGTGAAGGGTGAGTATCCAAGTGACGATGAGACTTTCGATGCGTACCTGGTCACTGGCAGCAAGGCCGATTCGTTCGGCACGGATCCGTGGATCCAGACCCTCAAGACCTACCTTTTGGATCGCTACGAACGCGGCGACAAACTGCTCGGCGTGTGCTTCGGCCACCAATTGCTGGCGTTGCTGCTCGGCGGCAAGAGCGAGCGGGCCTCCCAGGGTTGGGGCGTCGGTACCCACAATTACAAGCTGGCAGCCAAGGCACCGTGGATGAGCCCGGTGCGCGAAGAGCTGACACTGCTGATCAGCCACCAGGACCAGGTCACCGAACTACCGGAAAACGCGACTGTGATCGCCTCCAGCGATTTTTGCCCGTTCGCGGCTTATCACATCAACGATCAAGTGCTGTGCTTCCAGGGCCATCCGGAATTCATTCACGATTATTCGCGCGCGCTGCTCGATCTGCGCCAGGAAGCGCTGGGTTCGCAGATTTACAGCAAGGGTGTCGCGAGCCTTGAGCAGGAGCATCATGGCGCTACCGTTGCAGAGTGGATGATGCGCTTCGTGGCGCACAAACCAGAAACGGCTCAACGCTGAAAGGGCCTGCTCCCACAATCCCTGTGGGAGCGAGCCTGCTCGCGAATATCCGGGGCAACGCGGTCCCGGCTACAGCCACCCCGACCGCTTGAAACTCGCCCACAAACTCACACACCCCACCGCAATAAACCCCAGCACCGCAAAATAACCGTAATGCCAGGTCAATTCCGGCATGTTCTGGAAGTTCATCCCGTAAATTCCCGCCACCGCTGTCGGGAACGCCAGAATCGCCGCCCACGCTGCAAACTTGCGCTGCACCACGCTCTGCCGTGATGCCTCGAGCAACACGCCAATCTCGATGGTCTGGCTGGCAATGTCCGCCAGCGTGCTCAGGTCCTCCATTTGCCGCGTCACGTGAATCTGCACATCGCGGAAGTACGGACGCATGTTCTTGTCGATGAACGGGAAACTGAGCTTTTGCAGCTCTTCGCCGATTTCCACCATCGGCGCCGCATATCGACGCAAGCGCACCACGTCACGGCGCAGACCGTGCAGCTTCTGAATGTCACGCTCGTTGAGGGCGCTACACAAGACGTTGCGCTCCAGCTCATCAATCTCGGCGTGGATCGCTTCGCCCACCGGCTGATAATTTTCGATGACGAAATCGAGCAGCGCATACAGGACGAAATCCTCCCCGTGCTCGAGCAACAGCGGGCGCGCTTCACAGCGCTGCCGCACATAGGCGTACGACGCGGAATGGCCGTTTCGTGCAGTGATGATGTAACCCCTGCCGGCGAAGATATGCGTTTCGATAAATTGCAAGACGCCGTTTTCGCGAACCGGTGAGTAGGTGACGATAAACAGAGCGTCACCAAAAGTTTCCAGTTTCGGTCGGCTGTGTTTTTCCAGCGCGTCTTCGATGGCCAGTTCATGCAGGTTGAACTGTCGTTGCAGGTTGGATAATTCCTGTGCGTCCGGTTCTTCCAGACCGATCCAGACGAAGTGGCCGGGTTTGGCGGCCCAGGCAGCACCTTCGTCCAGCGAAATATTGGAGACTTTCTTACCCTCGCTGTACACCGCAGCAGCAACAACTCGACCCATGGTGGTGATTCACTTCTTCTTGGCAGATGGCAGGGAAACTAGGCTTCAGCTTAGCCGTGTCGCTGCTTGAGAGTCAGTGAAACTTCTACAGTTCACCCGGCAAAAGAAAACCCGCACGGGGCGGGTTTGGTTTCACGCGGCTTGCAGTTGCCGATCCATCGATTCGATGCACTCGCGCATCTGCTCGCGGCATCGCTCGATCAGCATGGGCATGTCGTCCATGGTCAATCCGACTGTAGGAATCGCCGGCAAGGAACGTATGAGAACGTTGCCACTGCGCCAGCGATTCAGGCGCATGTGCTTTATATAGCTGCTCACGCACACCGGAACGATCGGCACGCCAGCGGCAATCGCCATCTGGAACGCGCCTTTCTTGAACGGCAACAAATCTTCACCGAGGTTGCGGGTGCCCTCCGGGAATACCCAGATCGAGGTGTCTTCGTTCTGCAAGGTGTGGGTCGTCGTCAGCATCGACTGCCGCGCCTTGTGCGCATTGCCACGGTCGATCAACACATTGCCGGCCAGCCAGAACAACTGGCCGAACAACGGCACCCACTTCAGGCTCTTCTTGCCGATACAAACGGTGCGACGAGGGACGACATTGCCGAACACGAACAGATCGTAGTTTGACTGATGGTTGGCGATGATCACGCAACTGTCGGGCTTGTTCATCAAGCCGTTGACCTCGGACTTGACCCGTAAACGCAAGATACACATCGCCGGCAAAGCGTAGAGGCGGGCACACAGTCGGCTGTTGTCCGGGTTGAACGGGCGGCACAGTCCAAGGATCACGCCGAGCACGCCGGCCAGAATAAAGTGCAGGCCCATCAACAACATACGAAACACAAACAGCATTTTTGCAGGCCCACCGGGACAAAAGGTGGCGCAGTGTACGGATGTGCACTGTTTTCGGCAATTGCCGCTATAGAGTCCGGAGATGGCCGATGTTTAAGCGCATGTTTCAGTCTTGCCTGTCAGGCGCGTCCTAGAGCTTTCCGCGAATCTTCGACGTGGGACGTAAGAAAAAGCCCGACACGAGGGTCGGGCTATTCACTTACCGGCAGATCCTGGACGAATCAGCCCAGATGTTGCTGATCCTGCAGGATGGCGTCGTCAAGAGTTTCCAGCAGTTGCTTGCGCACTTTCAGCTTGGTGTTCTTGTGCGCGAGCATGTTGATCTTCTTCAACTGGCGCGCGGCAGCCAGCGCGGCGCCCTGTAATTCTTCGGCAGTGACGACTTTGTCGAGGAAGCCTGCATCAACGGCACTTTGCGGATCGAACATCTCGCCATTGATCACCGACCGATGGAACGCCGAACGCCGCAAGCGATCACGCGCCAGCTCGATACCGGCGTGGTGCATGGTCATGCCGATCTGCACTTCGTTCAGGCCGATGCTGAACGGGCCATCGACACCGATGCGGTAATCGGCGGACAACAGCAGGAAAGCACCCTTGGCCACGGCGTGCCCCGGGCAAGCGACGATCACCGGGAACGGGTGAGAGAGCAGGCGGCGGGCCAAGGTCGAACCGGCTGTCACCAGCGCAACTGCTTCTTTGGGGCCTGCGGTCATCACCTTCAGGTCATACCCGCCCGAGAGGATCCCCGGCTGCCCGGTAATGATCACCACGGCGCGATCCGCCACCGCCTGATCCAGCGCCGCGTTAAACGCCGCAATCACATCCGGAGAAATCGCGTTGACCTTGCCATTGTTCAGGGTCAGGGTCGCGATACCGTCTTCGAGGTGGTAGGCAATCAACTCGCTCATGACGCTATTCCTTATTAGAAAGATGGGCAGACGTTACCCACCGCCGCAGGCCAGGTAAAGCGCCGTGACTGACCTGCCAGTCACCGTTTTGCGCTTCGGCCAGCGTCGCGCGCGTGTTGCCTGCTATAAAGGAAGCGTGCGGCTTACCCGAGATTGGCGGGTTTGCCATCGCCCGCTCTGGCTGAACGCAGCGGCCTCTCTTAAGCGCATGAAAATTCTGAAAAAAAGTTTGCCATCGGAAAAGCTTTCGACTACATTAGCGCGCCTCGACAGACAGAACATGTCTGCAGAGATACGGTGAAGTGTCCGAGTGGCTTAAGGAGCACGCCTGGAAAGTGTGTATACAGGAAACTGTATCGAGAGTTCGAATCTCTCCTTCACCGCCACATTCTGTAAACGCAAACCCCTGATTTTCCTAGAGAAAGTCGGGGGTTTGTGGTTTTTGGCGTTTGGAAAAGTTGCTAAAGGACCACTGGTTCGAAGCCTCTGAAACGTGAGTTGGCAGTCTTTTATTACCAAGAAGTTGTACAAAACCCTGTCACCCGTCGAAATCTCCTACACGCCTCATTGACCCTCCGAACCGTCCCGAGTTTACTGTATGCGCATACAGTAAATTCACTATCAGGTTCGTATCATGAGCGTCACCATCCTCGGCCCTTTGTCAGGTGCGGGCGAAAAGCTTGCGCTGTATTCGTTTCGGATTCCCGCCGGTTTTCCTTCGCCCGCGGCTGATCACATTGAAAAGCACATCTCTCTGGACGAGGTTTTTGATATTCGTGCACCGCACGTTTATCTGGCGAAGATCGAAGGCGAGAGCATGCAGGACGCGGGGATATTTTGCGGTGATCTGGTGATCGTCGATCGCAGCCTGAATGCCGAGCACGGCGATATCGTCATCGCCGGTCTCAACTCCGAACCTGTCTGCAAGCGCCTGCACATGCGCGACAACACCGTCATCCTTCTTTCGGCCAACAGCAAATACCCGCCTCGCTACGTGATGGAAGGGGATGAGCTGGTGATCTGGGGTGTGGTGACTTACAGCGTGCGCGACCATGGCAAATCGTGAGCAGGTTTTCGCGCTGATCGATTGCAACAGCTTCTATGCCAGCTGCGAGCGAGTGTTCCGGCCCGATCTGGCGAAGACGCCGATTGTCGTGCTGAGCAATAACGATGGCTGCGTGATTGCCCGGAGTTATGACGCCAAGCCCTTTGTGAAAATGGGCGCGCCGTATTTCCAGATTCGCGATGATTTGCGCCGCCACGGCATTCAGGTGTTCAGCAGTAATTACGCCTTGTACGGCGACATGAGCGAACGGGTGATGACGATCATCGAATCCATGGTGCCGGCGGTCGAGGTTTACAGCATCGATGAGGCGTTCGCCGATCTCAGCGGCATTCCTGGGGACCTGACCGCGTTTGGCCGCACCATCCGCTCTGCTGTTTATAAGCGCACCGGCATCCCGGTCGGCGTCGGCATCGCCCCGACGAAAACGCTGGCCAAGCTCGCCAACCACACCGCGAAACGCCTGCAAGCGCATACCGGTGGCGTGGTCGACATCTGCGATCCGTCCAAACGCGACTGGGTGCTGCGCAATACCGATGTCGGTGAAGTGTGGGGCGTCGGGCGGCGGATGAAAGCTCATCTGGAAAGCATGCAGATCAGAAGCGCGATGGACCTGGCGAAGGCCGATCCGTGGACGCTGCGGCGCAAGTTCAGCGTGGTGATCGAGAAGACCGCGCGCGAACTGGGTGGCACATCCTGTCTGGAACTGTCGGAAACAGAACCGCCGAAGCAGGAAATTTGCAGCAGCCGCATGTTTGGTAACCGTTTGACTACCATCGAACCGATCAAGGAAGCCGTGGCGACTTATGTGCACCGAGCGGCGGAAAAGCTGCGCGCGCAGAATTCGCTGTGCAAGAAGATCCGCGTGAGTATCCGCACCGGCATGTTCAATCCGGATGAGGCCAAGTACGCCAACGGCGCGCTGATCGAGTTGCCTTATCCGACCAATGATGTGCGGTTGCTGAGCAAGGTCGCGAGCGAGGCGGTTGATCGATTGTTCCGGCCGGGCTTCAAGTACAGCAAGGCTGAAGTGTTATTGATGGATCTTCGGCAGCCCGGAGAGTTTACCGACGACTTGTTTGCCCAGTCGCAACCGCAGACGGCGGAGAAGGTGATGGGGGTGCTGGACCAGATTAATCGACGCTGGGGGCATGGAACGTTGCGAGCGGGGAGTGTGCCGGCTGATCCGGCCTGGGGCATGCGGCGGGAGATGATGAGCTCGAGTTTTACGACGAAGCTGGATCAACTGTGGGTCGTTAAATCCAATTGAGGCACGGGTGCCAGGCCTGGTGCCGCGCTACAATCGCCGCCTTCACTTTTGCAGTAAAAGGACGACTTTCATGATCATTTCCACCACTCATTCCGTCGAGGGGCGGCAGATCACGGCCTATCTGGACATTGTCAGCGCCGAGTCTGTGCAAGGGGTCAACGTGATCCGCGATATGTTCGCCGGCATGCGCGACTTCTTTGGCGGGCGCTCGCAGACGTTGGAGCGGGCTCTTAAAGAAGCACGCATTCAGGCCACCGACGAACTGAAAGATCGAGCGCGCGCATTGCAGGCTGACGCGGTGGTCGGCGTGGACTTCGAGATCAGCATGCCGGCAGGCAAGGGTGGCATGGTCGTGGTGTTTGTCACCGGAACGGCGGTGAAGCTGCGCTGATTATTGCTATGAAGACAAAGCCCACTCGCACGAGGAATGGGCTTTTTTCGCGTCTATCAGCCTTGAGGCTTGAGCAACACAGCGCCTCTTGCGTCATAGGTCAGCGGTGTATCGATGGCAACGAGGGGCGGTGTCCCGTCAGGCTGCGCCGATGGTGCGGGCTCGCTGGCATGGTAGACGACGCCCGGCTGCAGAAGCGGTTTGTCCGGGTATTTGATGGTGATTTCACCCGAGGCGATCTTTTCCTTGAGTTTTTCCGCACCGGCCTTGCCGGCAGCGATCTGCTCGTCCGTGAGTTTTACGACTGGCATGTTCGGGAATCCATTGATCTGCATGATCTCTCCTTGAGATTCATTTATAGGAATAAGGGCAGCGGCCGTTCGACGGAAATCTTTAGCGAATGATCGCGTGCGACGCTTTTTTCCATTCGTCGGTGATCAGCCTTTCTGAACAGCAAGTCCAGTAGTGACCAGCTAGTCTCAAAAACGCTGAGGGACGATATTTTCCAGGCAAAACTGTTTTGCCGGTGTCGACCCGGTTGCGTAGGGGAGAGTCTATGTCAGGTCCATTTATCGAAGATGATGGCGCAGAGTTTTCATTCAACAATTGTGTGCGCTGCGGTCAGTCGGAGTATCAGTCGGGGTTTGGCGAGGATCCGGTCAGCATCGGCAAAATCAAATCCACGGCCCCCAAAGGGCCGAAAGCGAAATTCCTGCCCAAGGTCACGGCAAGGACCAGAAAGTGATTTCATCCTGCACCCCGTCACTGAACGGGGTTTTTTATATGCGCAAGAATAGGGGTTTGAAATCTCTGGCAGGCAATTGACATTAATGTCGGTTTTTTTTCACAAACTTTTCACGTTGGCCAACGTAGTGTGAAGCCATCCGTTAGAAAGCAAGTCTCCAGCCCGTCTCCCCAGCGGGCTTTTTTTTGCCCGGCATAAAACCTTTTCCCTGATTGCGGTCCAATCGACGCTGCCGCCCGCGTCTGGACTTTCCTGCGCCGAGCGCATTAAATCCCGCTCCTTTTCGTCATCCCGTTTATTTGAGGTTTTCGTCATGCGTTTAACACTGCCTGCTCTGGTTCTTGGCCTTCTGGTTGCTCAAAGTGCAATGGCTGCCGGTGATGGCACCGCGGCGCTGGGCGGTGGCCTGGGTGGCGCGCTGGGTAACGTGGTCGGTCAGAAAATGGGCGGCAGCACCGGTGCCGCCATTGGTGCTGGCGTCGCGGGCGCAGCGGGCAGCGCAGTCGCCGCACGCAAGGGCAGCCGTACCAAAGCGGCGATCGGCGGAGGTGTCGGTGCGGCCGGTGGTTCGGTGATCGGCAACAGCCTGGGCGGCCGCAACGGCGCCACCATCGGTGCAGGTCTGGGCGGCGCGGCCGGCGGTGCCGTCGGCAGCAACCTGGGCAAAGGTCACAAGCGCCACTGAGGCTGATGGCCTGTCAGAAAAAGCCCGACTCGATGTCGGGCTTTTTCATGGCTGAACGTTTCGTCCGAAATCATCTCCAATCTGCATACGCCCCGCTTGGGCGGACTGTCCCGATTCGGGAACTGCGAGGTTCATATGCGATTGTCATTATCTGCACTGTTTTTTGGCTTGGTCGTGGCGCAGGGCGCGATGGCGGCCGGAGACGGCACCGCTGCCGTAGGCGGTGGTCTCGGCGGTGCGCTGGGTAATGTGGTTGGCGGACAACTTGGCGGCAGCACGGGCGCAGCGGTCGGCGCAGGTGTTGGCGGCGCGGCCGGCAGTGCCGTCGGCGCGAACAAACGCAACCGCACCGAAGCCGCGATTGGCGGCGGTCTTGGCGCAGCAGGCGGCTCGGTCGTCGGCAACAGCCTCGGCGGCTCCACCGGCTCCGCCATTGGCGCAGGCCTAGGCGGCGCAGCAGGCGGCGCGGTAGGTAACAATCTTGGCGACGACGACGGCGGATCTCATTCCGGCGGCCACAAGCACAAGAACAAGAACAAACACAAAAATAAACATCGCTGAATGATCAACGAAAACCCGGCCTGGCCAGACTGTGTGAAAACGCACTGATGGTGGTTCCAGCAAACGCCCCGACTTGTTC